>NZ_CALWMU010000005.1:0-99946 GCF_944382095.1 Candidatus Acetatifactor stercoripullorum | reverse complement strand
ACTGCAATGGAAGGATCCACAAAATAGCGGGTATTCGAAGTCCGTATTGCTGTTTTAGAGCGAAGATTCGGATTCCAGGCTTCCATTTCCTCAATTACAAATATTTTTTGTAATGCGTTGATATAAGAATATACCGTGTCTGTGTCAAGAGATTCCGCATCATTCGCCATAATGTCATCCTTAAGCAAGGTATTTGTTGCCTGTGAGCCCTGGTTTCTGGCATAAGAACGCATGAGGCGCTTTACCCGCTCCGGATTTCTTGTGATTCCATCCGCTCTGGAGATATCAGATTTTACAACCGCATCATAATAATCAAAGGCCTGTTCAAGCGCAACCTCTCCTTTCAGGTCGGTTGCCCTGGGCCAGCCACCGCGGCACACCAGAAAAGCCAATTGATTCAGGTCAAGCGAATTTTCGCCTTCGATCTGTTCCGGTGTCTCAAAAAGTGCTTTTAAACTCACCTCTCCAGTCGAGTTCAGAGATTCATATAAGCTCATCGGACGCATCAATATCCACGAGAAGCGTCCTGTTCCGGTATGATGAATATGCTCATGGGAAGCCGGAACTGCAGAGCCTGTTAAAATAAACTGTCCCATTTCATCCCTGTGATCGACCTCAAATCTGACGGCATCCCACAGCTTCGGCGCAATCTGCCATTCATCGATCAGCCGCGGGACTTTCCCCTTCAAAAGTCTCCCTGGACTAATTTCTGCCATTGTCAGATTTTGTTGTTCTTTTTCCGGATCTGCCATATAAAGAATACTGCCGGCAATCTGCTCAGCCGTTGTTGTTTTTCCACACCATTTAGCCCCTTCAATCAAAACAGCACCTTTTCCAAGCAGCCGTTTTTCTAATATTTTGTCTGCAATTCTTGCTTTATATTTTCTCATTTAACTTGAGCCTCCTGCCACACAATACCTATTTATATTTTCTCCTGTTCACCCAAAAGTATACCTGTTTTTCGGCATTTTGGCAAATACATTTTCGGCATTTTGGCAGTTGCTTTTTCGGCTATTTGGCTCTTTTATATTTCTTTCATCAATACACAGCGTCCATAGCAGAAACTGAACCTGCTTCTTTTCATTTTAATTTTTTTAATACTTCGCCAATATCCCCGTCAATGCAGATCGAGCGACTGGCAATTTCTTTTGGCGCGCCGGCTTCTCCCAGGTTGACGCAGGCATAAACCGCCTTGGGATTCTCCGCTGTCATTCTCCAGAAGGAAAATTTCACTATGCCCGGGGTATTCATGCCTACTCCCAGTTCCAGATAAAGCACTCGCATATTTTCATGCCTTCTGACAAAATCACTATACCTTTCCGAAGCCTGATACCAGCCCTGATCCTGAACAAAGGAATTGTCCGCCCGCAGATTCATGGTCATAGGCTCGCCGCAGACCGGGCAATGAGGGATCAAATCTGTGGGTACACGCATATCCCTCTGCCGCTCCATCATCCTTCGGACTGTTTCCTCGTTGTCATAGGTCTTGTCGTGACAGGGTTTGGAGCACTGCCACAGTCCGTAGTCCCCCTGGGTATAAAACAGCCGCTTCTTATCAAATCCGGCCTTTTGGAAGCAGTGGTCCACATTGGTGGTAAGGACAAAATAATCCTTATCCTCTATCAGCTGATACAAGTCCTGGTACACCGGCTTTGGCGCGTCCTGATAGCGGTTGATAAAAATATACCGGCTCCAGTAAGCCCAGTACTCTTCCAGGGTGTCATAAGGGTAAAAGCCCCCGGAATACATATCGTGAAAGCCATACTTTTCTGCAAAGTCCCCAAAGTACTGATGAAATCTTTCTCCGCTGTACACAAAGCCAGCCGAGGTAGAAAGCCCGGCGCCTGCGCCGATTAAAACGGCGTCCGCATGGTCAAGCGCTTCCCGAAGCTGCCCTATGGCACCTCTCATTCCACTTTCACGCTTTATCATCTGTCCACCCCCAGAATTCTTTCATAGATTTCCCTGTCCACATCCTTAAATACATTGAATATGACGCGAATATTATAATCACCTGCATCCAAAAAGGATTTTACTGTCTCCACTGCAAGTTCAGCCGCCTGCTCATTGGGAAAGTGAAACTCTCCCGTAGAAATACAGCAGAAGGCAATGCTTCTGCAGTCCTTTTCCACTGCCAGCTCCAGACAGGAGCGATAGCAGGACGCAAGCAATTCACAGTCCCGTTTCGTTACACCGCCGTAAATAATAGGCCCCACCGTGTGCAGAATATATTTTGCAGGCAGATTGAAGGCAGGCGTGATTTTGGCCTTCCCTGTGGGCTCCTCATGTCCCTGTTTTTTCATGATCTCATTGCATAAGAGCCTCAGCTGGATACCGCTTCGGGAATGGATGATGTTATCAATACAGGAATGGAGGGGATGAAAGCAGCCAAGCAGCGCACTGTTGGCGGCATTGACAATGGCGTCGGCCTTTAAGGTGGTAATATCCCCCTGCCATAAAATAAGCCTGTGATCTGAAGGGACAGGAGACAAAAGGGCACTGTCAACAACGCCCCGAAGCTCACATTCCCTGTGCAAATATTCGTCCTGTATTTTTAAAAACTCCTGGCTGACCGGCTTTGGCATACGCACATTCATCAGACTGCGCAGCAGGTCCTTTTGCTCTTTCTCCTGTGCCGGAATAGGAATTTTTTCATATTCCGGTTTCTCTGCCAGCAGTTGGCGGATCAGATAAATCCGTTTCTGGTCATGTGTCATGATCGTGCACCTCTTTCCTTTCTTAGCTTCCCATTTGTAAAATGATTATAGACCGTATTTTCGCCCCTGTTAAGTACGCACTTTTTGGTAACTTACTCCCCACAAAGGTAACCCTTTTATATCCTTTTCCCCAAAGCCATTAAAAAAAACCGGCGGCTGCCGGTTCTGCTTCTTGTTTTCTTTTGCATATAGAATTATAATGTGTTCATAAAGTCAAAAAAGAAATTAAAAGCATTTTGTTATAGTACTTGCCTTTTGGAAACAAATAGAAATTGGATGTCTGTCTATGGAAAAAACATTGCCTGCATGCCCTGTGGAAACCACTCTTATGCTCATCAGCGACCGCTGGAAGGTACTGATCATCCGCGATTTGCTGGAGGGCACAAAGCGTTTCGGGGAATTAAAGCGGTCTGTGGGAAACATATCCCAGAAGGTCTTGACCGCGAATCTCCGTTCCATGGAGGAAAGCGGACTTCTCACCCGCAAGGTATATGCCGAAGTGCCACCCCGGGTGGAATACACACTGACGGAAACCGGCTACAGTCTGAAGCCCATTCTTGACGCCATGGTGGAGTGGGGAACCCAATACCAGCAAAAGTTTTAACAGAGGGGAAAATCAGTTCAGCTTTTTAAACATCCACACATGAGGGCAGCCCTCCTCAAAATCAGGAGCGCCGTATTCTGCATAGCCTTGTTTTTCATAAAAGGGCTCTGCCTGTTTCTGTGCATGCAAAATCACGGTCTCGCCCCCGGCTCTCTTTATCTGTATCTCAGCCTGTTCCAACAGCTCTGCGCCCAAATGCTGTCCCCTGTACTGCCTAAGCACCGCTATCCGGCCAATGACATATTGCTTCCGCTCCCGGTCCAAAAAGAAGCGGCAGGTTCCGGCCGCCACTTCGCCGTCAAATAAAATCAAATGCTTTGCGTAATCATCGATTGTATCAAATTCCTCTTCAAATCCCTGCTCCTGCATAAAAACCATTTCTCTGATTTTTCTTGCCTCTTCCGGCAAATCGTCATACACTACAGTGCGCATTTCCATTTCCTCTCAAAACCTTTTTTCCCTCACAAAGGGTTCTGTGACCTCCTGAGAGATCAATAGCTGATATTTTTCAGGATGCCGGTAAGCATTGCCGTGAACCTCCTCGCGGCGGTACCTTCGCAGCATATCCAGATCAAATTCCGCACAGTAAATCCCTTCCTCCTCCCCAGCCTCCAAAATGCAGGTGTCCCTGGAATCAGCAAGCTCCGGCAGATAGGCGACGCCGTCAAAGGCGGAGGAATGCCCGTTGCAGTCCGGCCAGCCTTCAGGATAATTACAGGTGGCAATTCCCATCATATTTTCGTAGGCTCTGCCCCGCAGCTGGGAAAGACGGTTGATCTCCATAGGACAGGCATTGGGCACAAGCACGATTTCCGCCCCCTTCAGCATAAGGATTCTGGCGCTCTCGGGAAATTCCCTGTCAAAGCAGATCATGGCGCCGATCTTTACCATTCCCTCCGCTGTATCCAGATCCGTCACATAAAAATCATCTCCTGCAGTGAGCCTGCATTCCTCCCCAAAATCACAGGTATGCACCTTGGCATATTCCAGGACCTTTTTCCCATGGCGGTCAAATAGCGCCATCGTGTTTCTGGGAAGCGGCTCGTGACGCTCCAAAAAGGTTACTGCTATAGCCATATCAAGCTCCTTTGCCAGACGGCCAAAGGACATAACAAACTCGCCGTCCGCCGAAACAGCCTCCTGCCTGAGTTTCTCCACATCCTCTGAAATCTGATAGCCGCTGCTCCACATTTCAGGAAACAGTGCGATATCTGCACCCTGTTTCTTGGCCTTGCGGCACCATTCCATTCCAATTTTGTGATTTTCCTCCCGGGAAGCTCCCGGGAGAATCTGCAGTAACGCCACCTTTAGCATAATGGATTATCCTTCCCTTTATATGGCTTTTCTCAATCGGTTTCCCTCAAAGCCTTCTACAGCGTCCCCCTGAGGCCGATCTCATCGGCCCGTTCCTTCATGCCCTCAATAGCCTCCCGCATCACGTCATCCATATCCATGCCCAGCATCTCGCAGCCCTTTTTTATGACCTCTCTGTTTACCCCAGCGGCAAAAGCCTTATCCGTAAACTTCTTTTTCAGGGATTTCACCTCTAAATCCAGCACGCTCCTGGAAGGGCGCACCAGACAGGCCGCATTAATCAGTCCCGCCAGCTCGTCCACGGTATAAAGGGTCTTTTCCATTGGGCTCTCAGGCTTTACATCCGTGCACAGCCCATAGCCGTGGCAGCTCATGGCGCGGATGTAGACCTCATCGATGCCGCGCTCCCGCATAATCTCCTCTGCCTTTTTGCAATGCTCCTGAGGATACTTCTCATAGTCCAGATCATGCAGCAGCCCGGCCACGCCCCAGACCTCCTCATCCTCCCCGTTAAGCCTTGCAAAATGCCGCATAATGGCCTCCACAGCCTGAGCATGACTTAACAGCGCAGGCGTTTTCGTGTATTCCGTAAGCAGCTCCCAGGCTGCCTTCCTTTCCAATTTCTTTTCCATTATCGTTCTCCCTTCCGAAGCGTCACACAGACCACTCCTTATCCTTTTGGCTATTTCACAGCATTTTCCCCTTGACTTTTCCTGCCTGACACCTGTGTGTCCACAGACTGCAGATTTTGAATGTTTTTCGTCTCCATGCCATATTCTCCCGAAGCCTTCACATTTTCGAGGAAAATATTCCTATAGGGCATTTCGGGAAGCCCACAGAGATACACCCCATAGCCCTCTTGTGTATCCACCGTAATATTCTTAAAATAAATACCGTCCACCTCAGGGGTCGTCTCATCCACCTTTACGGGTGCATCCCAGTCAAATTCTTCCTCCCCGTAAAATCCATCCGCATAAATGGCTCCCCGGAACCATTTTGTGGCCTTTACCTCTTTGTCTGCGTTGACCAGCGTACAGTTTTCAAAATGAATATTTCTGATGTAGCCGCCTCTTCCCCGCACCGCCTTAATGCTGGCAAGGCTGAAGGTATTTTCAAAGGTACAGTTTCGCACAAAAACATCCCGGACGCCCCCGGACATTTCGCTTCCCACCGCCACGCCGAAGCCGCTTTTAAAAACGCAGTTCTCCACAGTAACATTGATGGAGGGGAGCCCTATACGCCTGCCCTCCGCATCTCTTCCCGATTTCACCGCAATACAGTCATCCTGGCTGGCAATCAGGGAATTTCGGATCAGCACATCCCGGCAGGAATCCACGTCGATGCCGTCTCCATTGAAAATCCCCTGATACTTTTCCCCGTTTTCATCGTATTTGCTGTGCACGGAAATCCCATCCAGCAGCACATTGTTACAGTAGATTAAATGCAGGCACCACGCCGGCGACTGGCGTATGGTCACATCCCTCAGGGTAACATTTTTGGCATTCCAGATGCAGACGGCACGCCCCCGTTTCCCCTTATTTTCCTCCATTTCCAGGGCAAACAGCTCCACACCGTTGGCGTCAAGAACGCCCTTTCCCTCTATTGTAATATTTTCACAGGGGGCTCCGTTTGTGTTGATCAGGCTCGCATAACAAAGCTGCATAAGCCCCTCAAAGGGACAGCCCACAACCGGAAAATCCCGGATGTCTCCGCTGCCCTTAAGCCTTGCGCCCTCTTCCAGAAACAGCGTCATATCACTTTTTAAAAACAGGGCGCCGGTGACAAATTCCCCCTTAGGAACATACACAATGCCGCCTCGGCCGCAAAGATCTATGGCCCTTTGTATCGCCTTCGTGCACACCATGCCCCCGTCCGGCACAGCTCCAAAGTCTGCTATGTTAAGCCGCTGCATGTTCTCTCCTTTATGCCTCCTGCATGCTCTGTGCCCGCAACGCAATATTCTTGTTAAAGTTGATTACATCATGGTCATAGCATTCATTCATCAGGCTGGAGTGCACCAGAAAATCCGCCGTGGCCTTATTGTTTGCAATGGGAATATCATACACCTGGGCAATGCGCAGAAGGGCCTTTACGTCAGGATCATGGGGCGCAGCCGTCAGGGGGTCGGAAAAAAATACCACGAAATCTATTTTCCCCTCCACAATCTTTGCTCCAATCTGCTGATCCCCGCCCAAGGGACCGCTGTTGTAGCCCTTTACGGGCAGCCCTGTCTTTTCCGTGATCATCCTTGCCGTAGTGCCTGTTCCACACAAAAAATGCCGTCTCAGAATTTCCTCATTGTCCTGACACCACTTTATCATTTCCTGTTTTTTGCCGTCATGGGCAATCAAAGCAATGTTTTTCTGCTTGCCGATCGTAAGTGTAATATAATCCCTTTCCATACCTTCCCGTGCTTCCTTTCCTTTTTTGACAGTCAATACCGTTTTATCAAATTTTACCTTCTTTGCCGCCTTTTGTCGAGTCCCTGCACAGACGCTATTTTCATTTTGTCCGGAAGATGCTATGATAGAAGCTGCTGAGGAAATAGACAAAAAAAACTATTTTCCTCTGAAAGGAGCACACCTATGATCATTTACCTGATACGCCACGGAGAAACCGACTGGAACAAGGCCTTCCGCTTCCAGGGGCAGTCCGATATCCCTCTGAACGCCTCCGGCATTGCCCTTGCCAAAAAAACCGCAGAAGCCTTAAGAACAGTTCCCTTTGAAATGGCCTTCAGCTCTCCTCTGTGCCGGGCTCTGGAAACTGCAAGAATCATAATCGGAGACCGCCAGATTCCCCTGTCCACAGACGACCGGCTCAAAGAAATCAGCTTTGGTGTCTGGGAGGGCACCGTAGTGCCGCCCCAGATGAAGGAGGGGGACTCCAATCCTCTCTATGATTTCTGGAAAAGGCCCAAGCAATATGTACCCGGTCAAAATGGGGAATCCTTCCACAGTCTGTATCAAAGAAGCGCATCTTTTCTGAAGGAGAAAATTCTCCCTCTGGAAGGGGTCTGTGAAACTGTCCTGCTTGCAGGACACGGCGCTTTAAACAGAAGCATCCTAAACACCATAGCGCAGATTCCCCTGGAGGATTTCTGGCATTTTTCGCTGAAAAACTGTGCAGTGTCACAAATTTCACTGAAAAATGGTCATTTCCGCATCTTGGAACCTGGCAGAACCTATGATTAGCGCCCTAAACCTCTATGAGCTCATTTCTCGCCCGGCAATAGCGGTACACCTTGTCGGTGAGCATTTCCCGGCGGTCAAATACAGCGTTGGTATGCTGGATGGCCGCCTTCATCTCTCCCAGAATTTTGTGCTGTACCGGATGAATTACCGCCTCGTGTATGCTGGTAAATCCCACATAAAAGTCCCCATCCAAAAGCTCTGCCAGACGCTGCCTTACACCGGGATAGAAGAATGCAACGGCTCCGTTTAACCATCTCACCGTGGTAAGCCGGTATCCGCACATTCCCTCCTCCTGAGACTGGGGATGGATTTCTATGCTGATTTTCCCTTCCTCCTCCATAAAAATTCCATCCTTCCAGTCATAGGAGGAGCGGATATCCATGCCATGATAAAGCCTGGGCGGCATCTGGGCAAAGGTATTCAGAAGGGCTCCCGTGAGAGCTTCCTCAAAAGATACACCCCATCTTTCCACCATGCCCCTGGTAACCTTCATGGTCATAAAATCCTCTTCCAGATCATAAAGCAAAGCATACAGCACCAGACCGATTTCTCCATAACTCCAATAAACACAGTGCTCCAGCTCCTCTCTGTTTTCCCATATATTAAGGGGCCTCAAAATGAGCCTGCCGCAGTTTTGCTCATAACCCTTCTCCCACAGGGACGCCTGGGGTTCCTGCCCCCTGCTGCCCTGAAGCTTCATGGCAATTTCCGGCAGAACGCTCTGCCAGCCCTCCCGCAGAAAGCGCTCATACAAGGTGCGCACCTTCCAGCAAAGGATTCCGGAATATGCAGGCGCCCTTCCTTCCTCTTTGCACTCCGGCAGAGTATTTGCCTGCAAAGCATTTTCCGCAGGAGCATACTGAAGCAGCACAAGCAGCATATCCTCCTTGACGACAGCGTCCTTTGCAGACGGGGCATTTTGGTTCATGGCTGCAATAGCCCCCATGACCTGCGGCTCCCGGCACACTGTTCCCTTTTCCACAAGCCTTGCCGTTTTTCCCCACAGCCGGGCCTGGTTCAAAGCATTGCGGTACAGTTCCTTCTTAAATTCTTCATAGGTCATAATCCTTCTCCTTTTCACAAAAATTTTATAGTATAAAATGGGTACAATCGGCGAAAAGCCGTTGAAAACAGGTGTGACAGCACATTCTCTGTGCGCCATCCTGAATGAGAAAAGACAAGAGCCCTCAGAAAGCTCTTGTCCTAAGACTATCACAACACCTGGTCTTTGTCCAGAAAAATTGCAAGAAATCTTCTGCCGTATTTCTCAAATTTATATTGTCCCACTCCTGTTACCTGAAGCATCTCCTCTTTGCTTTTTGGCTTTAACACCCCCATATGCTCCAGGGTCTTATCGGAAAAAATCAGATATGGAGGCACCTTTTCTTCCCTGGCAATCTCACTGCGCAATGCCTTCAGCCGGTCAAACATAGGTCTTTGCAGGGAAGCGTTGCGTCCTTTTCCCCGAAAATCTGCTCTCCTCTTTTCTTCTGCAAAAGTCTCCCTTTGCCACAGCTCTTTTTCTTCTTTGGGAAGCTTTGCAAATATACGCTCTCCCTTTTGAGAAATCCGGTCCGATTTGTCTGTCAGCTTCAGGACGGCATACTGGTCATCCGTGGATGCCAGATATCCCTGACACAGCAGGTCGTTTAGCACACTCCGAAGAATCTGTTCCGGTGTGCCCGCCAGTGCTCCGTAATATAGGTTGTAATTCATGCGGTATTTTCTGATTCTGGCCGTATCTGCTCCCCGCACCGTATCCAGAATCACGGAGATTCCAAAACGCTGTCTGCAGGCCGAGACACAGCCCACCAGTGCACCGGCTATCCTTGTCACCTCCACCGTCTCAAAGGAGGAAAGACAGTTGCTGCAGTTTCCGCAGTCATGAGTACCTTGCTCTCCAAAATATTTTAAAATATAGTCTCTCAGGCAATGGTGGGTAAAGCAGTACCATGTCATTTTTTTGAGACGTTCCCTGTCCTTTGCCTGAACCACCGCCCTGACTTCTTCCTCCAGCTCTTCGTTTTCCTGACTGTTTTCAATCAAAAACTGGTTAGTGACCACATCCTGTCCGCCGTAGAGCAAAATACATTCTCCCGGCTCCCCGTCTCTGGCACAGCGGCCTGCCTCCTGATAGTAGGACTCCAGATTCTTGGGCATATTGTAGTGCACCACGTATCTTACATTGGATTTATCAATCCCCATGCCAAAGGCATTGGTGGCAACCATAATAAGCTTTCTGTCATAGGTAAAATCCTCCTGACTGATTCTGCGCTCCTCGTCGGAAAGTCCCGCGTGATACCGGGTAGCGGAAAATCCCTCCTCCTGCAGCCTTTCGCACACCTCCTCCACCAGCCTTCTGGTGGCACAGTACACAATCCCGCACTGTCCCGGATGTCTTTCAATAAAGCTGCGGGCAGCCGCGTACTTATCTTTCGGACTGTATACTCCCAGATACAGATTGGGTCTGTCATATCCGGTGGTCACCACAAAAGGCTCCTGCAGCTTCAAAAGAGAAATCACATCCTGCCTCACCTCTTTTGTGGCAGTGGCTGTAAAGGCTCCCACCACAGGCCTGGCGGGAAGCTTTTGAATAAATTCCGCAATTTTTAAATAGCTTGGCCGAAAATCCTGTCCCCACTGTGACACGCAGTGAGCTTCATCCACCGCTACCATGGAAAGAACCGCATTCCCGGCAAAGTCAAGAAATTCCTCCGTCCCAAGCCGCTCGGGTGCCACATAAATAATAGAATACCGGCCCTGTGCCGCATACCAGAGAGCCTTGCGGTATTGTCCATAGGTAAGAGAGCTGTTTAAATAGGCCGCATGCACTCCTGCCTGGTTCAATGCCGCCACCTGATCCTTCATCAGAGAGATCAGCGGAGAAATCACCAGCGTAATTCCCGGAAGCATCAGCGCCGGAACCTGATAGCAGAGAGATTTCCCCGCCCCCGTGGGCATGATACCCAGCACATCCCTGCCGCTTAGCAGACTGTCTATCAGCGCTTCCTGTCCCTCCCGGAAGCTGTCATAGCCAAAATATTTCTTTAAAACCGCAAGCTTTTCCCCTTTACTCATAAAGCCCCCTGAGCAAAGCGATCTCAGCCTGATACCCCTCCAGCTCGTTTGGCGTCTCCAGATAAAAGGGCAGGTCTCTCAGTCTTGGATGATTGATGATCCTGCCAAAGGCCGCAAGGCCGATTTCTCCCTGACCTATCTTCGCATGCCGATCCTTATGGCTGCCAAGACCGTTTAAGGAATCGTTCAAATGAACTGCTTTCAGCCGCTCTAATCCCAGGATTCTGTCGAATTCCTCTAAAACCTGATCCAGCTTTCCTGCAATATCATAGCCGCCGTCCCATACATGGCAGGTATCCAGACACACTCCCAGCTTATCAGAAAGCTCTACCCGCTCCAGAATACGGGAAAGCTCTTCAAAACTGCGCCCCACCTCGCTTCCCTTGCCCGCCATGGTTTCCAAAAGCACGGTGGTGGTCTGTTCCCTGGTCAAAACCTGATTCAGGGTATCCGCAATGAGCTCTATTCCCTTCTGCGCTCCTTGCTGCACATGACTTCCCGGATGGAAATTGTACATACATCCGGGCAGAAGCGAAAGACGCCGCAGATCATCCTCCAGGGTCTCCAAGGCAAACCTGCGTATGCCCTCGTCCTTTGCACAGGCATTCAAGGTATAGGGGGCATGGGCCAGCAAGCAGCCGATTCCCTTTTTTTCACAAAAGGCAAGCATGGCCTCCACATCCTGTTTCTTCCATTCCTTTGCCGCCCCTCCTCTGGGATTCCTGGTAAAAAACTGAAAGGTATTGGCTCCGATATCTTCCGCCGTCCGGGCCATGGCCAAAAATCCCTTAGATGACGATAAATGGCATCCTATCCGCAGCATCAAATAATTCTCCTTACCGCCAGAATGGTTCTATAGTTGGCATTGCTCACCTTGATGCCCGTCCGCTGCGTGCTGGCGTGCACGATCAGCCCCCCGCCGATGTAGAGGGCCACATGTCCGTCGTAGCAGATCAGATCTCCCGGCTGCGCCTCGTCATAGCTGACTCCTGCACCCGCGCTTCTCTGCTCGTAGGAAGTTCTGGGCAGGCTATATCCGAAATCCTTGTAAACCCGGTAGGTAAAGCCGGAGCAGTCCGCTCCGTTTGTGAGGCTGGTGCCTCCCGCCACATAGGGATTGCCAATGTACTGGCAGGCGTATTTTGCTATCTTTTTCCCCAGATCGCTTCCTGACGCATTCTCAATGGTGGAGGTATAGGAGGTGGGTGTGTAGGTTCCGTTGGCAGCGGAAGAGCTGCTTCCCTGGTTTTGCTGAGCCTGCAGCTTCTTTAACTGGGCCTGCTCCTGCTGCAGCTGGGTCTTGAAAACAGCCGCCTCCTGCTGGGCTCTCTTGATCTCCGCCTCAAAATTGGCGGATTCCTGTTTTTTCTTGGCCAGCAGAGTATCCAGGTTGGCCTTCTGAGACTCTAATGCCGTCCGGTCCGCTTCCAGCTGGCTTTTGTCTGTCTCAAGCTGTGCTTTTTCTGCCTCCAGCTGATCCCAGAGATCGTGAACCTGATTCTTTGTCTCTATGTATTCCTCCAGCTTCTCCTTGTCATACTCATAGATTTTTTCAATGTAGTCCATGCGGTTTAGCATGTCCGCCAGACCCTCGCCCTGGAGAAAAATGCTCAGATAGGTGGATTTGCTGTTTTCGTACATCAGACGGGTGCGCACAGCCATATCCTCCTGCTGTTTTTTCTCCCGCTCCACGGCTGCCTCATACTCCAGCTGGGTTTCGTCAATCTGCACCTGCTTGTCAGAAATCTCCGTCTCCTTGGATGCGATTTCGTCCTCCTTCATCCCAATGCTTGTCATGGTATTGATGATCTCTGAATTCAGGTCGGCTATTTTTTCCTCCACCAGATCCTGCTCATCCGTAAGAGAGCTGATCTTGTCATTGATGCCGTCCAGCTGATTCTGCGTGTCCTTAATCTGGTTCTGGATATCCGTTATGGATGTGGCCTCCGCAACAAGGGGCTGGGGTGCCGCCGTCTGCACCGCTGCGGCGGTAAGTCCTGCAATCAATATAAAATTCATTATTTTAATGGTTTTTTTTCTCATACAGTTCCCTTACAAATCACAGTTGTTTACGGTGCGGGGGAAGGGAATCACATCCCGGATATTGCTCATGCCTGTGAGGTACATCACGCATCTCTCAAAGCCAAGGCCAAAGCCCGCATGACGCACGGAGCCGTACCGGCGCAGGTCAAGGTAGAAATCATAGTCCGCCTTGTTCAGTCCAAGCTCCTCCATCCTGCGCTCCAAAAGCTCCAGCTTATCCTCACGCTGGCTTCCGCCAATGATCTCTCCGATGCCGGGCACCAGGCAGTCCATGGCCGCCACCGTCTTTCCATCCTCGTTGAGCTTCATGTAAAAAGCCTTGATCTCCTTAGGGTAATCTGTCACAAACACAGGCCGCTTAAATTCCTTCTCCGTCAGGAATCTCTCATGCTCCGTCTGCAGGTCGCAGCCCCAGGACACCTGATACTCAAATTCCTCGTTGTGCTTTTCCAAAATTTCGATGGCCTGGGTGTAGGTCACATGGGCGAAATCAGAATTTGCCACATGCTCAAGCCTTTCAATCAGTCCCTTGTCCACAAACTGGTTGAAGAAAGCCATCTCCTCCGGCGCATGCTCCAGCACATAACGGATCACGTACTTTAACATGCTTTCCGCCAGCTCCATATCGTCCGTCAGGTCTGCAAAGGCCATCTCCGGCTCAATCATCCAAAACTCCGCCGCATGTCTGGTGGTATTGGAATTTTCCGCCCGGAAGGTAGGTCCGAAGGTGTACACGTTTTTAAAGGCAAAGGCATAGGTCTCCACATTGAGCTGCCCGCTTACGGTGAGATTGGTGGGCTTTCCAAAAAAGTCCTGGGTAAAATCCACCTTCCCATCCTGGGTTTTGGGAACCTTGTCAAGAGGCAGCGTTGTCACCTGGAACATTTCCCCGGCGCCCTCGCAGTCACTTCCGGTAATCAGGGGCGTATGCACATACACAAATCCTCTCTCCATAAAAAAGGTGTGGATGGCATAAGCGATCAGAGACCTGACCCGAAATACCGCCTGAAAGGTATTGGTTCTGGGGCGCAGATGGGAAATGGTTCTGAGATATTCAAAGCTGTGGCGCTTTTTCTGCAGCGGATAATCCGCCCCCGAGGGCCCCTCCACCGAAACCTCTTTTGCCTGCATCTCAAAGGGCTGCTTTGCGTTTGGGGTCTCTACAATGGTTCCTTTTACAACCAGCGCAGCTCCTACATTGATTTTGCGGATGTCGTCAAAATTGGAAAGACTGTCTCCATACACCACCTGCAGCGGTTCAAAGAAGGTGCCGTCGTTGATCACCAGAAAGCCAAAATTTTTAGAATCCCGGTTATTTCTCACCCAGCCGCCCACAGTGACTTCCTTGCCCGCAAACTGCTCTCTCTTACGATACAAATCTCTGATATCCGTTAAATTCATTTTTAACCTGTCCTTTCCTGTTCCTTCCATTTCTATTTCTATCGCCAGTCTTCGCCCCTGATCTGCGTCATTGACCTGTGCTTTGGTTTACCACCGCGTTTTCCGTAAGAAACGCAAGCACCTTCTCGTACATCAGATAATCCCTGTAATCCTCCAGAGAGGTGTCCCCAACGTATTCCTCCACCGTGTCGTAGCCTGCATTGTTTGCGTATTCCAGCAAAGTAGTGTTCAGCTCCTCGTCATCAATGTTAAGTCCCTCTCTGTTTGCCACCGCCTGCATGGCGATATCCTGCCTGACAGCCTCCTCCGAGTAGGTGCTCACAAAGGTATCCACGTCCATGCCGTAGAAATAGGAGGTCATGGTATCCGCATCCATGCCGTAGCTTTCCGCCTGGGTCTCAAGGCTTTCCCGCGTTACAGTCTCATACTCCTCCACCATGTACTGCGGCACCTCTTCAAACACGCAGTTTTGCATAAAGGCATCCAGCACTGCATTCTGCAGCTCTGTGTTATAGCTGTTTTCCGCATTGGCGTACAGATAGTCATAGGCATACTGACGCAGCTCCTCCACAGTGCCCACTCCCTCAATGCCCACAGAAGCAGCCACTGCATCCTCCATCTCCTGGGGAAGGATGAAATTCACAGTAACCGTAAACACCACATCCTGTCCCGCTAAATCTGCAGAACTATAATTTTCCGGGAAGGTCAGATTCAAATCCACCGTTTCGCCCGGTGTCACCCCGATCAGTCCCTCCTCAAAGCCATCGATAAACCTTCCTGAGCCGATAGTCAGAAGGCTTCCCTGTGCGGTGCCTCCATCAAAGGCTACGCCGTCCCTCTTTCCTTCATAGTCAATGTTTACCGTGTCTCCGTTTTCCACAGCCCGGTCCGTGATTCCCCCGTTTTCCAGCGTCACATTGTTGTTGTAGACCTCTCTCACCAGATTTTCCAGCTCGGTCTCGTCCACTGTGATGGGGTCAATGTCCACCTCAATTCCCTTGTATTCCCCGAGGGTCACGTAACTGTCCACATCCATATCCTTAAGGGGCACCTCTGTGTCACTGCCGCAGCCTCCCAGAATGCCTGCCGCAAGCACAGCCGCCATCCCTGCCATTACTTTCCTGTTCATCTTTTTCTCCATTTCTGATTTTTGTTTTCATTTCCGGCCGCTTTCGGCCAGAATCCTTAACGAACATCTTACCACAAAAGCCTCTCCATTAAAAGCCCCTTTCTACAGCAGAGGAGAGAGCAGCCGGCACACCTGTTCCTTTAAGCGGATGATCAGCGGCCTGGACGCATATACGTCCTTTGTAATCTGTCTGCAGCACTTTAAATCCTCTTTGAAAATCCGCTCCATCTCCTGTGCCTTCTTTTTGCTGTAAACCACTGCATTGACCTCAAAATTCAAAGAAAAACTGCGGATATCCATATTGGCGGTGCCATAGCAGAATACCTCTGCATCCGCCATCACTCCCTTTCCATGCAGGAAACCATTCTCATAGGTGTAACAGTTGGCTCCTGCCATGACCAGATCGCCAATATAGGAGTAGGTGGCCCAATACACAAAGGGATGATCCGGTTTGCAGGGAATCATAATATTTACCTCTATTCCTGAGCGCACGGCGATCAAAAGGGCCTGCAGCACCGCCTCATCCGGAATAAAATAAGGGGTTTGAATATAAATCCTCTCCTTAGCCTTGGTAATCAGCCGCATATAATTATCCCGGATCTGGTCTATGGTATTGTCAGGTCCGCTGGTAATAATCTGCATTTTACAGCCATCCCTTCTTCCCGGTGTGGGATTTATCAGAAGAGCCGGCCGCTGCAGCAGATTTTCTCTGGTAGCATAATTCCAGTCCAGAATAAACCTTAACTGCAGCCCCATCACGCCGCTTCCGCGAATACGAAGATGGGTATCTCTCCAATGTCCGAATCTCTCGCTTAAGCCGATATATTCCTTTCCAATGTTAAAGCCTCCCACATAGCCGATTTGATTGTCTATGACCACAATTTTCCTGTGGTTGCGGTAATTGATGCGCAGATGCAGCCTGCCAAGCCCCGGGGGAAAAAATTCCGCTGTCATAATTCCCTGGGCTCTCAGCTTCTTCCAATACCGGGAGCTTACCGACCTGCACCCCATGCCGTCGTACAGCACTCTTACCTCTACGCCCTGGGCCGCCTTCTCTATGAGCACATCCTTGATGCGGTTAAACAGCACATCGTTTTTGATAATATAATACTGAATGTGGATGAAATGCCTGGCCTTCTTTAAATCCTCTATCAGCGCCTCAAATTTTTCATTTCCTTCCGTAAAGATATCTATGTCATTGTCATCAGAAAGCACAGCGTCGGAGGTTTCCAGATTATACATCACAAGGTCCATGTACTCTCCAAGCTCCCCGCTGTCTTCCCCCGGTTTTCTGCTCTTTAGGCGGGATTCCTGCCTTCTGATGGCTTCGTTTACATGATCCTCCAGCTCTTTTATTTGAAACATTTTCCGCTTGTGCATGTCCACTCCCAGCACAAGGTAAAACACAAACCCCAAAAAAGGAATAAAGAACAGCAAAAGCAGCCAGGCCCATACGCTTTTTGGGTCTTTTCTCTGAAAAAACACGATGATAACGGCAAAAATCATGTTCCACCAAAAGAGATGTCCGAATAAAAATTCCAGCGCCGTCCCTGCAAATTCCCACAAATTTTCCATCCTGCGCACCTCCCGCCCCTCTTTTTCGTCCCGAAGCCGTCCTGTCAGCCATATGTGGCAAGTCCTTACAAGTATACCACAGTTTCCAAAAAAACTGTAGTTTTCTGTAAAATGTTTTATTGCCTATCCCAGCATACCTATGTTACAATGTCCTATATATTCCTATCTATTTATAAGGAGGTCTCAATGCAATGAGTCCAGTGACAATCACATTGTTAGTTATATTGGTGGTGCTTGTCATCGCCATCGTAGTGCTGTATTTTCTTGGAAAAAAAGCCCAGAAAAAGCAGGCCGAACAGCAGGAGCTTTTAGAGGCCAACAAGCAGACAGTCTCAATGCTGATTATTGACAAGAAACGGATGAAGCTTAAGGAAGCCGGCCTTCCCCAGATGGTGATCGACCAGACTCCCAAGCTTATGCGGGGTTCCAAGCTTCCCATCATCAAGGCTAAGGTTGGTCCACAGATTCTTTCCCTGATCAGCGATGAGAAGATATTTGACTCCGTCCCCGTAAAAAAGGAAGTAAAGGCTGTAGTCAGCGGCCTGTATGTTCTGGATGTAAAGGGGCTTCATGGAAAGCAAAATACCGTGCCGCAAAAGAAAAAGGGATTTTTCAAGCGCACCATGGAAAAGCTTCAGGAAAAAGCCGGAGCCAAGCCGGTGAAATAAAGAAAAAGGTGCGCTGCAGGGCGCACCTTTTTCTCCATGGGCCGTCACTTTTCCCTGACGCTGATACGCAGGCAGCTCTCCGAAAGGCTTTGCTCTCCGTGCCACAAGCCATATTTTATCACCACCTGTATTCCCCAAGGCCCTTCCTCCACCCTGACCTCTTTTGTGTCAATTTCCAGGGCAAATCTGCCGTAGGGCGTCACATAATCCGCAGGATGCCTTTTCTTCTCCTCAAAAACCATATGGGTACGGTTTTTCCCCCCTCTTACAAGCTCCATCCTGTCCTTCCCGATTTTGATTCTGCTTTTGGACCGTTCCCCGGTTTCCTCCTCCGTCTCCTCATAAAGCAGATAACGGCTTCCCTCTCTTTCATAATACACGGCGGAAACAGCCTGTTCCACCGGCTCGCCTTCCTCTCCCACACTGCTGTGCAGGCCGTTTATCAAAAGCTCTACCTCTTTTTTCATTTTTGCCCCGGATCCTCCAATGAGCCTCAATACTGCTCAATATTTACCGTTTTTGTAGACAGAATTCCATATTTTATAATGGAATTTGCAAATTGCTTAAATTTTTCAGCCCCGTCGCTTACATAAAACTGGTATTGATTGTCCCCCAGCTCCGGGGGCTCTTCATTCAATATACCCTTTTTGCCCAAAAGCTCCCTGAGCTCCCTGGCGGTCTCATAGGCCGGATTTACCAAAGTCACCTTTTCTCCCATGATTCTTCCCAGGGTGGAGCGGATCAAAGGATAATGGGTACATCCCAATATGAGAGTGTCAATGTCAATGTCGATCAGCTCCGTCAAATATCTCTTGGCGATCTCATCTGTGACCGGGTCCTGCCACAGCCCCTCCTCTACCAGAGGGACAAAAAGGGGACAGGCCTTTCCGTATATGGTCACATTCTCATTCAATTCTTGTATGTACTTGGAATAAATCCGGCTTCCAATGGTAGCCTCCGTAGCGATAACGCCGATTTTCCCGTTGCGGGTTACCTGAACCGCCGTCTTTGCCCCCGGCTTCACCACACCGATAATGGGAATATCCGTCTCCTTCTCCAGCTCATCCAGCGCATAGGCGCTGGCCGTATTACAAGCCACCACAATGGTCTTTACCTGAAAGCTTTGAAGGAATCTTACGATCTGCCTGGAAAAGCGGGTGACCGTCTCCTTGGATTTGCTTCCGTAAGGGACTCTGGCCGTGTCTCCAAAGTATATGATTTTTTCATTTGGTATCTGCCTCATGATCTCCCGCGCTACGGTCAATCCGCCCACGCCGGAGTCAAACACGCCGATTGGCGCCCCGTTTTCCCGCTTCATCTGCCTAAGTCCTTCCTTGCTTTATTTTTTCTGCGGCAATCTATGGTAAAGCTCCTCAAAGAGTCTGCTTTTAAAACTGATCTGGTCAGAATCTGCATTCAGAATTTCCCAGTAAATTTCACTGTCAAAGCTCCATTTTTGTGTTTCTGAGGGCTTTCCTTCCTCTGTGCCTGTCACCACGTAGGTGTCCGGCGTCATGGCAAACTCCGGATATAAAACGCCCCACCAGCCAAGAGCCGCGCAGATTCCCATTACAAGCTTGATTCCAGTCCATTTTTTCTTCATTCAATCTCCTCAGCTTTCCGGGAAAACTCTCCCTATGAGGATGATTGCCGCTTTTTCTTTTCTTATACCGGATTTTCCGCACTCTACTTATTTTTTTCTCTTTCCAGGCGTATCTGCCTGATAATGGCCTTCTTCTGATTATCTATGTGGAGCTTGGCTGCCAAAGAGGCCGTCTCCTTATCCTGATCCACAATTCCCTGATAAATAATTCTATGCTCCTCCACCAGCCTTTCATGCTGGCTGATATCCTTAATATACTCAAACCGATAGCGGTACATCTGTTCGGAAAGATTGTTGACCAGCTGAATCAGCCGGCTGTTGCCGGTGGCCTGTACAATAATATCGTGCAGCGCAACATCCGCCTGTGCAATCTTTTTCACGTCCTTGGTTTTCACCGCAAGCTCAAAGTTGTCGCAGGCCTGCTTTAGGCTTTCCAGCTCCTCCTTCGTAATCCGGTCGCAGGCCAGCTCCACGCACAGCGCGTCCAAAGCGCGCCTGACCTCCAGAACGTCGTTCATGCTCTTTTCCGTGATTTGAGCCACCTCAGCCCCTCTCCTGGGGATCATGGTCACCAATCCCTCCAGCTCCAGCTTGCGGATGGCCTCACGGATGGGAGTCCGGCTGACTCCCAGCCTGTTTGCCAGATGAATCTCCATAAGCCGCTCCCCAGGTTTGAGCTCTCCTGTCAGGATGGCCTGACGCAGTGTGTTAAACACCACATCCCTAAGAGGCAGAAACTCATCCATCTTTACCTGTAAATTATCCTGCATAGCTTCCCTCCATTCTTCTGTATATCCCATGTCCGTCAGCAGAATTCCGTTACAAAAATCTGTTTTGCCAGCTGTCTGCGCCGAATCTGTTCCCCTGCTCTTTTTGCCCGTTCCTCTTCCGTAAAAATTCCAAATACCGTGGGACCGCTTCCACTCATCAGACTGTTGACGGCTCCAAGCTCCTTCATCCGGTTTTTAATTTCCCCAATCACAGGATACGCCGGCACCGTCACCTGCTCCAGCACATTTTCCATGCGGTCTAAAATTCCCTGGAGGCTTCCCTCCTCAATAGCCTCCACCATGCCGTCAATGTCCGGATGGCTTTGGATTTTCCCAAGGTCCAGATGCTCATATACATATTTGGTGGACACACTGATATCCGGCTTTGCCACCAGCACATAGCAGTCCGGCGCCGGGGGAAGAGCCGTCAGCTTCTCTCCGATTCCCTCTGCCAGCGCAGTGCCTCCCATCACACAATAGGGAACATCCGCTCCGATGGCAACCCCAAGCTCCATAAGCTCCTTCAAAGTACAGCCCAAATCAAACATCCGGTTAATGCCCTTCATGACAGCGGCTGCATCCGTGCTGCCCCCGGCCATTCCCGCCGCTATCGGTATATTTTTCTTCAAATGAATGCGAAGCCCCTGGGAAATTCCATAATGCTCCTTCATCAGCCTTGCAGCCTTCCATACAAGATTATCCTGCCCTGAGGTCAGGCTTTCGCTGTCCGTGGTCAGAAGGATTCCTTCCTCCGTTTTTTCCAGGAAAAGCTCATCATAAATGCCAACAGTCTGCATTACCATTTTCACTTCATGGTACCCGTTTTCCAGTTTTCCTATCACATCCAAACCAAGATTGATCTTGGCATATGCCTTCATCAGATATTCATTCATGCTCCTTCCAATCTTCCTCCAAAATGTATTTTGTATACATAGATTGTATTTTATTATATACAAAAATTGGATTTTCGTCAACGCCGCCCCTAAGCTTTTCCCTCTCCCATGCCGATATAAATTACAAAATCAAGGATGATGCACCTTCTAAAATTATGTTTATGGCGCAGCGCGCCGGAAAAGAGGTAAGTATGAATGTAAATGGAATTACATCTACCCAGGCGGCCTACGACTATACGTCAAGCGTAAACACAAAAGAAAAACAGGCCTCCACAAACACTTCGGTTCCCAATACCGAAGAGGCGGGCGCAGTATATGAGCCCTCCAAGAAACAGCAGACAGACTCTGCAAAGAAAATCTATACTCCCGACACCAATCTGATCAACAAGCTGAAGGCAGACGCAGAGGCCAGAACGGCACAGCTTCGCAGCCTGGTAGAGCAGATGCTCTTAAAGCAGGGCACCGCCTACGGACAGGCCAACGATATCTGGCAGTTTTTAAGAAGCGGCAATTACACGGTAGATCCCGCCACCAAGGCACAGGCCCAGGCTGACATCGCCGAGGACGGATACTGGGGCGTAAACCAGACCTCCGACCGGATTATCCAGTTTGCAACGGCACTGACAGGCGGAGACCCCGACAAAATTGAAGAGATGCGGGCTGCTTTTCAAAAGGGCTATGATTCAGCCGAGAAAAAATGGGGAGGCTCCCTGCCGGAGATTTCCAAACGCACCTATGATGCCGTGATGGAAAAATTTGACCAGCTGGCGGCAGAGGCGGGCATTTCCTCCACAGAGGCCTAACCATCCCCTGAAATAAAAAATCAGGAAGAAATCCGGTTTCCCGGTTCTTCCTGATTTTTCTATTTTACGATCAAAAGCTTCTGTCCCGGCTTCAATTCATCACTTGCCAGGCTGTTCCATTCCCGCAGGGCATCCACAGGCACATAATATTTTTTTCCGATATTCCACAGATTGTCGCCTTCCTTCACCATATAGATGACCATGCCCGGCAGGCTGCTCATCTTGGCGCTGTCCAAATCGCTTACCTTCACCTGGCCAATCAGCTCCACAGGCACATTTTTGAAAACGGTGGTAGCAAAGACAAGCACCGCCTTTACGTCCATTTCCTCTCCATCCAGCATAGTCACCTGCAGCTGCTCCACCTCGGTATGCACTCTGCTTAAGTCCTCCGGGGCAATGTCCGGCACCTCCAGCGTATATTGATAGGGTATCTGGGCCTTTGCGCTTCCGTAAGGGTTCTCGTCATCCCCTGTTATGTACATCACCCTCACGGAAAGACTTCCCTTAAGGAGTATGCCGTTTTCTGTCACCTCCTGCTGATCCAGGGAAACGCATCCCTCACTGTGAAGCAGCTGCAGAATGGGCGAACCCGCCCCCGGCACCCGGATGTGATCCGTCACCTTTGTCTTTCCCGTCACTTTGGAAAGCAGTCTGCGCAGACTGGCAGGACGGCTTTCTGTCTCCACCTCCCTGGTAACCCCATAAACATCAGTTACCATCTCCGTCCTTTCTTCCTCATAGACACGTATGGAGATATCCAGCACCAGCTCAAGCCCCACGTTTCGTTCTTCTCCGTCAAAATCTGGCCGGATGACAAGCTCCTGCTGCCCCAGGCTGTAGCGGATATCCGGCACCATTCCGTCCCGACATCCATGACATTCTAAAACACCACTGAAAGGAAGAACCGTCTCAAAGGAGCGGATGGGATGCTCTTCCCCCTCCCCCTCATACAGGATAAAAAAGTGGATGTCCCCCTGAAGCGTCAGCTTTTCCTCCAAAACCTTAAATTCCACGTCCCCCAGGGAAACATGATTCCAGAGAATCTGAAAAATATTGGGATAATTGGATGGCAGGGAAACTTCTTCCTTTATGCGGAAAATATCATTTTTACTTATGGCAATCTGTGCTACGGTAACAGGCATTTTGCGGTACTGCACTGTCTCCTCCCCATGTATGCCGATGGGCACCTCCTCATCATAAAGCTCATCCACCACAGCGTGCAGGGTGACAACCGACTGTACATTAAGCTTTCTGGAATTTATGGTGCTTACAGTGAGGTCCTCCACCTCCCCCTCCACAGCTACGCAGTCGCCGGGAAGTGCTCCCTGGAGATTGATTTTCTCCTCAAAGGGTATTTTTCCCTCCAAAAGAGTCAGGCTCTTTCCTTCCTCCGAAGTGTGATATAAAGCATAAAAAAGCAATCTTCCCCTGACATTCACCACATCCGTTCCCGGCTTAATCTCATCTATAACCAGGACACCCTTTTCCAGATTCAGGCTGCCTACGTCCGGCTTGCTTTCAGGGATATTCACGTCATCCTCCAGGGTAATCTGGGTGAGCGCTTCCGCCCGGATGCGGTCCATATGTATATTCCTCTTTAAAAGCTCCACAAAAATACCTCCATATGTATACTTCTATAAATATACATATGAAGGCCTTTTTCTATTTATGACTATTCCTTCACTGCCCCGATGAGCTCCGTCACGTTTTCCACATGATACTGTTTCATATAGCTTTCAATTCCCTCAAGCACCTCCATGGTTGCACTGGGATTCACAAAATTCATGGCTCCCACGCTTACGGCGCTTGCACCGGCCAGCAGAAATTCTACGGCGTCCTCACCGTTTGCGATGCCTCCCATTCCTACGATAGGAATCTTCACGGCCTTTGCCGTCTGATATACCATGCGCACGGCAATGGGCTTGATGGCCGGTCCGCTCATGCCCCCTGTCTTGTTGGCAATGGCAAATTTGCGGCTGTGCACATCTATCTTCATGCCGGTTATGGTATTGATCAAGGAAAGAGCGTCCGCTCCAGCGGCCTCTGCGGCTTTTGCCATCTCCGTGATATCCGTCACATTGGGACTGAGCTTCATCATCACAGGCTGCTTTGCATGTCTTTTGATCTCGGAGGTAATATGATACAGAGCGTCCGCATTTTGTCCAAAGGCGATGGCTCCCTCCTTTACGTTGGGGCAGGATACATTGATTTCCAGCATAGCCACAGCGCTTTCCTCACCCAGTCTCTCCACTACCTCTACATAATCCTCCACGGTTTTTCCACAGACATTCACAATGATCTTCGTGTCATACTGCTTTAAGAAAGGAATATCCCTTTGCATAAACACATCAATGCCGGGATTCTGCAGCCCTATGGCGTTCAGCATTCCTCCGTACACCTCAGCCACTCTTGGCGTAGGATTCCCCGGCCAGGGAACATTTGCCACCCCCTTGGTCACCACTGCTCCCAGGCGGTTTAAATCCACAAATTCCGAGTATTCCATGCCGGAGCCAAAGGTTCCAGAGGCTGTCATAACAGGATTCTGAAAGGTCACTCCCGCAATCACTGTCTCAAGCTTCATCAGATTTCCACCTCCTCTGCTTCAAAAACCGGACCGTCTGTACAGATTCTGGCGTTGTGCACATGGGAGTGGTGGTCGATCTCCTTTGTTTTCACCACACAGCCCAGACAGGCGCCCACGCCGCAGGCCATGTGCTCTTCCAGAGAAATATAGGCGGGAATGTTCTTCTCCTGGGCATATGCCTTTATGGCCCGCAGCATAGGCATGGGCCCGCAGGCAAAAATCAGATCCGCCTCCAGACCCTTTTGTCTGACTGCATCCATAACATTTCCCTGCACTCCCACACTTCCGTCCTCTGTGGCAATCTGCACCGTCCCCAGTTTTTCCAGATCTTCCTTTAAAAACAAATGGTTATCCCGATACCCAAGAACAATCTGCTTGTCCCCTTTTATCTCCTGGGCCAGCTGTAAAATGGGAGGAATTCCGATACCGCCTCCCATGAGCAGCACTCTTTTACCCTCCCCTTTCTGAAAGGGAAAGCCATTTCCCAGAGGGCCCAGTATAAAGATTTCCTCTCCGGCTTTATAGGAGGAAAATTCTCTGGTTCCCTTGCCTGCAATCCGGTAAACAATGCGGATAGCCGTCTTTTGCTCGTTCACCTGGCAGATGCTGATGGGCCTTGGAAGCAGTGTGCTCTCACTTTTGGGGTAAATGCAGATAAACTGCCCCGGTCCCGCCTCCCCTGCAAGGTCCGTCTCAATCCACATATCGTAAATTTCCGGCGCTGTCTGTCTCTGAGAGAGCACTGCCGCCTTCTGTTTTTGCCTCATATGCTATCCTTCCTTTCCTTTTCTTCATACACCACCCGGCCTGCGCAGATCGTGGCCTTTACTCTTCCCTTAAGCCGCCAGCCGGTAAAGGGGGTGTTTGAGGCTTTGGATGCGTATTTTTCGAAAACTGTTTCCGCAGCCGTGTCGATGAGAACCAAGTCCGCAGGTCCGCCTTCTGCCAGATATCCCGCCCGCAAATGATACAAGGCCGCTGGATTACAGGTCATTTTGGCAAGAAGCTGCTTCATGGTAAGGTATCCTTCGTCCACAAGCTTTGTAATGCCCAGAGGCAGCGCCGTTTCCAGCCCGATGATGCCGCTTGGGGCCTCCGTGATAGGTTTTGCCTTTTCCGAGGCAGTGTGCGGAGCATGATCCGTGGCAATCAGATCAATGGTGCCGTCTGCCAGCCCCCGGATAATAGCCTGCCTGTCCTCCTCCTCCCGCAAAGGAGGATTCATTTTGGCCAAAGCCCCATACTCCAAAACCGCCTCCTCCGTCAGGGAAAAATGATGAGGCGCAGCCTCCGCGTGGATATGAGAGCCTTTCCTTTTGGCCTGGCGCACCAGCTCTACCGCCTCTTTGGTGCTGATATGCTGGATATTGATGTCAGCTTTCGTTTCCAGAGCCAGCTTAAGGTCCCGCTCCACCATAGTGATTTCCGCCTCTCTGGGAGAGCCCTCCACCCCCAGATTGGCGCTGACCTTCCCCTGAT
The DNA here is from genome assembly GCF_944382095.1 of Candidatus Acetatifactor stercoripullorum. Classification (NCBI taxonomy): domain Bacteria; kingdom Bacillati; phylum Bacillota; class Clostridia; order Lachnospirales; family Lachnospiraceae; genus Acetatifactor; species Candidatus Acetatifactor stercoripullorum. The sequence goes on along the minus strand of NZ_CALWMU010000005.1, from coordinate 74,091 downwards.
TGATGCCATTGTTCACAATATAGCCCGGGTCCTCCTCATGAAAGCTTATAGGCAGATCCAGCCTTGCAGCTTCCTCCATAGCCCGGCGCACCAGCCCTTCATCCAAAAGAGGCATGCCGTCGTCCGTAAAGCCTGCTGCGCCCCTCCCTGCCAGCTCCTCCATGGGAACCAGCTCCTTTCCCTGCATTCCCATAGTCACATTGGCGCAGGTCAGGACATGGATGCCTGTCCTTTTTCCCTTTTCCAGCACATACTCCAGGGTATCCACATTATCTACCGTCGGCTTTGTATTTGCCATCAGCACTACCGTAGTAAAACCGCCTCTGGCGGCTGCAGCGGCTCCGGTGGAAATATCCTCCTTCTGGGTAAAGCCAGGTTCCCTGAAATGCACATGCACATCCACCAGTCCCGGAGCCACCAAAAGCCCCTCCGCGTCTATCACCCTGCAGCCCTTTTTGGGCGCCTCAATCTCCTTTGCAATTTTTACAATGACGTCTCCCTCCGTAAGGATGTCATAATTGCCCTCTAAACCTGATTTTGGGTCTATCACATATCCGTTTTTGATCAGCATCATCCGTGCCTCCCTTGCCACATTTCACCTAAGTTTATCACGTTTTCCGGAAATAGGCAATCAGGGGAAGCTTACTCAAACATTACGGTCTGGTCCAGGTACTCCGTCTTAATCACAATATAAGGATAGGAAACGGTCTTATTGCTCTTTTCCTCCGGCTGCGGGCCCAGCAGACTGGTGTTTACATAGATGGCCGTATCTGTCAGGTACAGATCATTTACCGCAATGCTGTAGCCTCCCGTCTCCTGCGGGCCGTATCCGATACATATGTAAAGAGCTTCCCCATCCTTGTAGGTCAGCTGAAAGGCCTCGCTTTTTTTCTCCTCCAAAATCTCTGCAAGCTCCTGGGGTATTTTTTCCTCACTTAAAACCGTAAAATCCAAGTCTCTCAGTTTGACTCTCTCCTGGCTCATAAGAGTGCATCCACACAGGCACAACACGTTCAGGGCAATCAAAAGCCCCAAAAAAATCCGTCTCATTCTCTCAAATTCCCTGCTTTTGGGTTTTTCTCTATTCTATGTACAGAACGGGGATTTTATGATATACTCGGGAGGAAACGAAACTGGAAAAGGCAAGGTACTTTTATGATACGATTTCTGATAGTGGCACTGTTTGTCATTCTGTTTTTAATTCTCTCCATTCCTCTTCTGATTGCGGAATGGATCATTGGCAGGTTTAACCCGGCTCTCAAGGACAAAAGCTCTCTGGCTATCGTAAACTGGGCCTTCCGTCAGGTTCTGCGCCTGGCCGGCACCAGGGTGATTGTTCTGGGCGAGGAAAATGTGCCCAAGGACACGGCAGTCTTATACGTGGGCAATCACAGAAGCTACTTTGATATTGTGATGACCTATGTACGGGTTCCCCGGCCCACAGGCTACATCGCCAAAAAGGAAATGCTCAAATGGCCCCTTCTGACAAACTGGATGCGTAATCTCCACTGTCTGTTTCTGGACCGGGACGATATCAAGCAGGGGTTAAAGACCATACTGGCAGGAGTGGAAAAGGTAAAAAACGGGATTTCCATCTGCATTTTTCCGGAAGGCACCCGCAACAAGGTTCCCGACACCTTTCTGCCCTTTCACGAGGGAAGCTTTAAGATCGCAGAAAAGGGAAACGTTCCCGTGGTTCCCATGTCCATCGTAAATTCTGCGGCCATTTTCGAGGATCATATGCCAAAGATAAAGCCTGCCACAGTCATCATCGAATACTGCAGGCCCATCTATATCAATGAGCTGGACAAGGAAACCCGGAAAAAGCTTGGCTCCTACGTAAGCGGCATTATCTCAGAGCGGTACTTCATCAACAAGAAAGCATTTTCTGATCAGCTCTGAAAATTCCATGCCGTGAGAGGCCTTCACCAGCACCGTATCCCCCCAGGGGATCAAGGGTTCTCCGTTTTTTTCTCCGCTTTCCATAAGCGCCCTTTCCAGGTCCTGTCTGGCAGCAAAGTAAAGCACTGTCTGTTTTTCATCCGCTGCCCCAAGGGCCCCTTCATACATATGTCTGGCATTTTCTCCCACGCAGAAAATCCTGTGGATTCCTGCCCTTGCCGCCTGGCTTCCCACCTGGCGGTGCAAGGCGTCGGAATCCTCACCCAGTTCAAACATATCTCCCAGAATCGCTGTCTTTTCCGTATCCGCCATTGCAAGCAGATCAATAGCCGCCTTCATGGATACAGGATTGGCATTATAGCAGTCATCAATCAGAGTGTAATGGGAAAGGCGTATGAGATGGTTTCTGCCTGTGACTGCCTTCACCGTTTCTATGCCCCTGGCAATCTGCTCGGGCGTCAGTCCTAAAATACGTCCCACACAGGCTGCTGCCGCAGCGTTCAGCACCATATGCCTTCCCGGCAGAGGAATGTGTATCGGGATTGAAGAAACCACTGCCTCCCCTTCCCTGTTTTCTTCCCCGCATCGTGCGGCGCCTTGCGCAAAATACAAAATGGCATCACTGCCCCAAAGTCCCCTGCTCACAATGTCAGACGCAGAAACCTCCTGGCCCGGCTCATCACCCAGGCCAAAGAAATGCGGTTTTCTTCCCTTTACCTGCGCAATGGCTCTCAGCTTGTCATCCTCTCCGTTTAAGCACACCGCCGCATCCTCGGCCATAAAATCAAAAATTTCCGACTTTGCTTTTAAAATGCCGTCACGGCTTCCCAGATTTTCCAGGTGGCACTGGCCGATATTGGTAATCACGCATACATTGGGCCTTACCATCTTGCTCAACCGGTGCATTTCCCCAAAATCGCTGATGCCCATCTCCACCACTGCCGCCTGATGCTCCTTTCGGATGCGCAGCAATGTCAGAGGCACTCCCACCTCATTATTAAAGTTTCCCTCCGTCTTAAGCACACAATACTTTTGAGACAGCACTCCTGCAATAAATTCCTTGGTGCTGGTTTTTCCCACGCTGCCTGTGATACCCACAATGGGAATGGACAGCGTGCTTCTGTAAAATTCCGCCAAATCCTTCAGCGCCTGAAAGCTGTCCTCCACCAATAGATAGCTGCCCCACTCTTTCACAGGGCCTCCCTGCTCTGTCTCTACCTGCGCCTGGGTTTTTTCCACAATGGCCAGACAGGCCCCCTTCTCGAACACCTGGGAAACAAATTTGTGGCCGTCCACTCTCTGTCCCACAGTGGCCACAAACACTCCGTTTTCCGCAATCTGCCGTGAGTCCAGCGTCACACACGAAACGATTCTGCGGCGGTCTTTGGGATTTCCCTCCCATACCAGTCTGCCCTTACAGGCCTCTGCAATCTGTTCTATGGTAAGCTCCATATCCATACCTCTCATTTATCTGTTACGGCGTACTGCAGGATTTTCTCACACAGCTCCTCAAAGCTCATTCCCACAGCCGCAGCCTCCTGGGGCAGCAGGGAGGTGGGAGTCATGCCCGGAAGAGTGTTGGCCTCCAGACAGAAAAATTCTCCCTGGTCATTTTTCATAAAATCCATGCGGGCATAGCTTTTCATGCGCAGCGCCTCATAGGCAAGCTCCGCCAGCCTCTGAATTTTCTCTGTCTCTTCCCTGGAAAGCCTGGCAGGACAGGTTTCCACAGTGCTTCCCGCCTGATACTTATTTTTATAATCATAAAATCCCTGCTTTGGCGCGATTTCTATGACCGGCAGCGCTTTCCCGTCCATAACTCCCACAGAAAATTCTCTTCCCTCTATGTACTGCTCCACAATCACCTCATTGTCATACAAAAAGGCCTCCTCCTTGGCATTCTCATACTCTCCTTCGTTTCTGGCAATAGAGACGCCAACGCTGGAGCCTCCGCAGCAGGCCTTTACAATGCAGGGATAGGGCACTTTCTCCCGCTCCCTCTCCCCCTTTTTAAGCCGCAGGCCCGCTGGTGTGGGAATACCATATGCCCGGAAAATGTCCTTTGTGATTCCCTTGTCCATAGCAATGGCCGAGCTTACAAAATCTGTTCCCGTATAGGTAATTCCCATAAGCTCAAAGCAGGCCTGTATCTTTCCATCCTCTCCGTTTGCACCGTGCAGCGCCATAAATACGGCGTCCGCGCTTTTGCACAGAGAAAGGACATTGGGGCCGAAAAAATTTTTATCTCCGTCCGGCCTCATGGCTCTGATGACGTCCAAATCCGGGTTTTTCTCTGAGATGGCCCCCACCTGGGCCGCCCAGTCCTCATCCCGCTCAAAAATGCCGTCCACATTTCCTTCATATCCCAGATATACGTCCAGCAATATGGCCTGGTGTCCGTTTTTTTTCAATGCTCTGTAAATCATGCTGCCGGAGCTTAGGGATACATCCCGCTCCGTGCTTGTTCCTCCGGCCAAAACCACTACTTTCATAATCAATCCTCTTTTCTGCGTTTATCCGCGCTATTCATCTATCGTCTGTCCTTCTGTGATATCCGCTGTAGCCGCAAGCTGTGCGAACAAAAGCAGATAGCCGCTCTGAGCCTCCTTGGGGGAATAAAAGCAGACGGACTCTAAATTTTCTCCCATCAGATAATGAAGGAATTTCTCTATTACACTTGTATACTGATAATTATTCAGCACATAGTTTGCGCATGACAACTGTCCGGCCTGATTTAGCAGCTGTCCTGCTCCATTGTTTCTGGCCTCCAGCGGATGAATGATTTCCTCACAGCGCACCGATATCTCCTCGCCACGGTCCATAAGCTTTTCCATAAAAATGCTGCACAGCTCTCTGTCCACCTTCTGCCTGGTGGAAAGATACGTCATGCTTCCGTAAAGATATTCTTCTTCCTCCAGATAGCTTGTGTTGTTCTCAAAATAAGTCCTGTAATCCCGAATCTGTTTTCCGTATGTAGAAAGCCCCGTAGCCCTGAAAAGCTCTGTCAGCGCAAAAAAAATTTCCGTATCCTTCTGCAGCGTGCTCTGTGCCTTTTCAAACACCTGGCTGGCCTTCTGCAGGCACTGGGTTGCAAAGGTACGGTCATATTTCTGGTAAACGTAGCTGAATTTTGCCAGAAGCGCGGCATAGAGCGCATCATTTTCCTCAAAAGCCTCCGCTTCCTCCACAGTCTGTATCCACAGTCCGATTTCCTCTAACGTATCCGGTATCTGATTCTCATCTGCATCTGTCAAAAGCTGGGGATACCACTCGCAGGCGGTCAAAAGCTCCATAACCTCCCATACCTGGGCCGTATTTTCCGTGCACCTTGCCAATATTTCCTGTGACAGCTCTTCGTAAAGCTGTCCGTACAAGTTCTTCTGTATGGAAAAGGAATAGGACCTTCCAATGCCCTGGCATTCCAGATAATAGGTCCCCTCTCCGGTGTATTCGCTAAAGTCCGCGTATCCCATGTACAGCCCAAGCTCCTGGTCGCAGCTTTCCTCTTCAATGGTTCCCCGGTAGACTACCTCTCCCGTCTCCGCATCATACAGCCAAAAGGTCTCCGGAAGCTCCTTCCCCTTTACGGCAGCCTCCTTTTCCCTTCCCGCCTCATATCCGATGCTGTCCACCAAAATATTGGGCGTCAAGTGAGGAAGGGTGTAATCTATCACCGGCGTGCTCTCCATGCTCAGGACCGTTCCCCGGGACAGCCCCTGGGAAGCTCCCTGGGTGTCCGTCCCTGTGCAGCCGCCAAGAAGCAGTGCCGCCAGCCCCACACAGACCGCCGGGCCAATCCCCATGTATCTTTTCAAAACTTTCCTCCTGTGTTTCCGGGCACCCCTTACACGGGGCCCGGCATGAATTCATTTTATCACTATTTTTTGAGAAAGCAACGTCCTTTTTTCGTCCCTGTAAGCGTCGTACACAACTTCACCGTCGATTATGGTGTAAAGGGTTTTTGTAAAAATCTCCATGGGATTTCCATCATAAATGGCGATATCCGCATCCTTTCCCACCTCCAGGCTCCCCAAGCGGTGGGAAACGCCGCAGATGATTGCCGGATAAATGGTCATGGCCTTATAGCCTTCCTCCAGAGGAAGTCCCGCTTTTACCGCAAGACCCACGCAAAGGGGAAGTGTCTGAATCAAAGACACCGGGTGATCGGTTGTGATGGCCGTCATCACCCCCGCCTGATTCAGCACTCCCGCCGTTTTAAAGGCCATATTCTGAACCTCTATTTTATTGCGGCTGGTGAGATCCGGCCCTACAATAGCAGGAAATCCACTCTCTGCGATCTCTCTGGCGATCAAATGCCCCTCCGAGCAATGATCCAGCGTCAGCTTCAAGCCGAATTCCTCCGCAATGCGGATGGCAGTAAAAATATCATCGGCTCTGTGCACATGAGCCTTTAATGGAATTTCTCCGCGCAGCACAGGCAGCCAGCATTCCTTTTTAAAATCCTTTGGAAGGGATTCCCCTCTCTTTTCTGCGCTTTCCTTCTTCTCTTTGTATTCCAGGGCAGAAAACAGCTCCTCTCGAAGCAGTGAAGCAATGGCCATACGGGTACAGGGACTTTTGTTCTGCCCCGAATAATTTACCTTTGGATTTTCCCCGAAGGCTATCTTCATGGCTGCAGGCGCCTTAACGATCAGCTTATCCACCCTTCTTCCCCAGGTCTTTAGAAGAACAAACTGGCCTCCCACCACATTGGAGCTTCCCGGGCCTATCATGGCGGCGGTGATGCCGGCCCGGACGGCGTCGTCAAAGGCTGCGTCCATGGGATTGATGCCGTCAATGGCTCTTAGGTAGGGTGTAACCGGGTTTACGGTCTCGTTACAGTCATCTCCCTCCATGCCCTTTTTTTCCTCAGTAATGCCCATATGGCAGTGGGCTTCCAGCAGTCCCGGCAGAATAAGTCCTTCCTTTACCACAAGGACATGCTCTTTTTCCTTAGGGGAAATGGCGACCTCCCCTTTTCTCCCAATCTGCGCTATTTTACCGTCTGTGATGTGAATCACGCCCTCCGGTATCTCTTTTCCCGCCATGGTCTTGATTCTGCCGCCTACAATATACATGTCCTCCGCTCCCTAAAACAAGCTTTCCGGATTCACGCAGGCTCCGTCCTTTGTCAGTTCAAAATAGAGGTTGCTCCCCTCCACGCTGAAATATTTCGTGGGCGCCGCAACCGTTGCAATGATATCGCCCGCATTCACATAGCTGTCAAGGGTCACCTGTATCTCTCCAAGCTGTCCGTAGGTAGCCTGATATCCGCTTCCCAAATCCAGCGTCACAGCATGTCCGATTTCCTCGTTTTCAAAAATATTTACTACCCGGCCCTCTGCGCACGCCGCAACTGAAGCGCCCTCCTCTGCGGAAAAAATGACAGCCGGATTGTATTTATATTGATCCAGGGTGGCAAAATAAACACTGGCATCCATGCTGTAGGGTAAAAGCACCTGGCCGCTTACCGGCCTGATCAGTCCCTCACTCTCAGAAAAGCTCAGCTCCTTTAAGATCACTGCACTCTCCTTGGCATCCGTCTGTGCGCTGTCCGTCTCACTGCCCGTTTCCCCATCCTCCTGGCCAGACTCCTGCGCCAAAAGCTCCTCTTCGTTCTGGGTCAGAGCGCTGCCATCGGTAAGCCCGGGAATTTCCACCAGACTGGAGCCCGCCTCCATGGGCATATAATCCAGGTCGTCTTCCAGGACCTGGTCATCCTGCAGGATGTTATCCTGTGCGTCCAGACCTTCTTCCCCGGCCAGGGCGCTCTGCCCGTTTCCTTCCATATTCTCCTGCAGGCTGTGGCCGGACTCTGTGGACTGGTTATTTTGGGCGATATCCGTAATGTTTTCCTGCTCATCCAGAGCTGTAAAATCTATGGTATAACCGTCATCCTTGGACTCCACGTTTCCTTCCTTCATATAGATTCCTGTCAGGGTAAGTGCCGTCAAGACAAATGCGGAAGAAGCGATCATGATAATCCGCTCTTTTCTTATGCTGTTTTTCCTGTTTCTCTTCATTTTCCATTCCTTCCTTCCAAATACAGTGAACGCGCCATATGCACGGTTTTTTTCTTCTCTGTTAGTCTTGCCGAAACAGACGCATTTATTCAGGGCTGAAGGTATTTGTCAAATGTAATATTTTGAAAAAAATAGGAAAGAATGGTTTGATAATCAGCTCCCTGGGCAGCCATCTCGTTCGCCGCAAACTGGCTCATTCCAAAGCCGTGGCCTGCGCCTTTTACCTGAAAAAAAACCTTGTCCTGTTGTTCCTCCATGATGATGTGGGCGCTGGAAAGCTTAAGCTTTTTCCCGAGCCACTCACCGGTGTATTCCCGGCTTTCCCCACTATCCGAAGAGACTATGGTCACCCACTCCACATAGCCGGAGTCATCATAGGAAAGCTGTGCAATGGTTCCTCCCAGAAGCTTTTCCAGCTTGGTGCGGCTGTACTTTTCCTGGGTGAGGTAGTCCTGGGAAAGATAGTCCTTGGGACAATCCACCGCGGCCAGATAATCGTATCCCTGTCCCAGAAAGGTTCCTGCGGATCGTGTGCGCCCTGCGCTCACACGAAAAAAACAGGCTTCGATGGGCAGCCCCTCAAAGGTGAGATAAATTCCCCTGGTGCTGCTCACGGCCTGTCTGATTTTTTCCTGATATTCCGTATTATTTTCGCCCCACATTTCCTCCAGCTGCTCATGGGAAAGATAGGTATCCGCCTCCAGAATAAATTCCTGCTTTCCCTCTGCGACCTGCCTGGCAAACGCTCCGATCACCTGGGTCCTGAGAAGGACAGCCTGGGCCCGAAGGCACTCCTGTTCATACTGAACCGGAATTACTAAGGGCAGATAGCCGCAGAGATACTCTTCCATTGTCATGGTAAGCTTTCCCCGCTCATCCTCCAGACAAAGGACAATATCCTCTTGTAAGGACTGTTGGGTCTCTCCTTTCAGGCCTGTGTCATGTCTCCCGGACCAGAGCATGGAAAAAATGTAGGGCAGTAGAAAAATGAAACTGATTAGAACCAAAACTTGTTTTGACTTTTTTATGATAACAATTCCCGCTAAATACTATTCTCTTTTTATTCTATGCCTCCCCTTCATATTTTGCCACATCCACATGCTGAATGGTTCCAGCACTGCCGTTCTCGTATAGAAAAATGCCCGTGCTGCGGATCCTGCCGCTTATCCCGTCCTGTCCCTTCAGGGTAAAATCGGTGGAGACATTCTGCAGGCAGATGGCGCCTACTCCCTTATCTGCCAGACGGTAAAGCACATCCTGTCCGTTTTCATCCTTGCACCAAATCTGCAGCTTGGACCACACGGCGTCATTTTCGTCTATCCACCCGTTCCCATCCTCGTCATACTGTGCAAGATCACGGAAGCCGTCTCCGCTTGCGGTGCCAAACAGCTCCTTTCCGTCATTGATCACACCGTCTCCATTTTTGTCAAGGGCAAGATAGCCGCTGCCCTGTTCCAGCATGGATACCTGATCTTCAGCTCCGTCCCCGTCAATGTCAAAAAAGAATTTCTGGTCGGAAAAAGCGGCTGCGTCCGTGTCCAGATTGATCACCAGAGGATCACACATCTGAAAGGCGGCCAGATTCAGCTCCGTGCTGAAATATTCCTGAAACGCACGGCTCATTCCCACCTCCACATTAAAATGGATTTCCCTTCCGTCGGAGGTTTTTACGGTTCCCACCGTGGAAAATGAAGTACTCTCCCACTCCGTCCTCCAGGTTTCCCGCCGATAGTCTATCATTTTTGCATTGGACACAAACTGGGTATCGGCTGCAGTCTGCCGGGCTTCCTGGGACAGCTGTCTGTTTCGTCTCTCTTTTGGCGAGCCGAAAAGCAGCTCAAAAATATAGCGCACGGTCAACTCTTTCAGCTCCATCATGGTCCGGCTGTTTTCACTGCGCCAGGTCACTCTGTATGACGCTGTGCTGAAACGGTTGTTCCACTCCCATATGTCCGAGACGCTTTCTTTCAATGAGGTCTGGTCTTCCCCATAAGTATCTTCCTTCTCCTGGCTGACCATAGTCCCCACCGACGTACCGCTTAGGGTCACCCCGGTCAGATAGTCCGTAACCCTGTAGCGTCCCACTGTTACCTCAGAAGCCTGATAGCTTCTGGCAGATCCCATGTTTATGGTACTGGAATCAATTCTCAACTCCTTTCACGCTCCTTTGATGAGCACCCATTCTACACCGCCGCGCCGCCCGGCCTTCCCTGGCAGACCGGCGAAGCTTTATAGAACTTTTTTTATGACCAACATCCTGTCCCTCATAAAAAAGGATGGCAGCTATGGGGAGAATCCCTTCTCCCGCATAATTACCATCCGTGGTGTCATTTCTTATTACTCAAAGGCCTGCTGGCCCGGCAGCCTTTTGTAATAAGTATATCGACCTTACTGTTAAAAACTTTAGCTTATTTTTCCTCTGGATTTTTCCCCTTTGCCTTGGCCAGTCTGGCCGCCATAAGCCCCGCAGCCATCTCCTTAGAGATTACAATATTTCCACCATAGGGATTAATGACAAAGCCCAGCGCCGGGCTTGTATTGCCCTGAGCGTCCTTTCGAAGCAGCATGGCAGCATAATCCTCAAATTTTAAGGCAAAGGTCTGCTGGTTTTCCTCGTCCTTCCACTTTTTTAACTCCATCCAGTCTGTAAAGGCCATGAAAAACCGTTTTCCGTCCTTGGTGGTCAGCATGGGAAACTGCACCTTGCTGCCCGCAGCCAGCTTTACCTTTCCCGTCTCGTCAGGCTCCGGAGCCGGTTCTACGATAGCCGGAGCCAGAAAAAACGCCTTCATCATTTCATTTAAAAACATATTTCTGTGATCCGGCGTATCCTCAGCCTTCATCAGCTCTATGGCCCCCACCAGCATAGGATTGGATACAGGTTTGTTAAATTCCATTTTTTCCTCCATTCCGAAGCGTTTCTGCTCCTCATACCCTGTTATAGTTAATCAGGCAGCCCTTTAAAATAATCTGGCGCTCCTCGTCAGTCAAATCTCCCAGGCGCAGCGTAAATTCCTTCAGTCCTTCCTTTGTCACCACATAAGCCGTAATGACCTCCGCCTTCTCCTCCACAGCCTTCTTGATATCCGGCAGGAAAAGATAGTCCAGATTCCGGAAGGGAAGCTCTCCCTCCTCAATCAGGAAGGGAAGCATGCCCCAGTTGATCAGGTTGGAGCGGTAACGCTTGGTGGCATATTCGTTGGCAATATTCGCCCAGCCTCCCAGCACCTTCTGGCAGGAGGCAGCCTGCTCTCTTGCAGAACCGTCCCCGGGCTTTACCGCAAAAATAGTGGAGCCAAAGCCCGTGTTGGCCTGATAAGCCTCAGGGAATTTTTCGTTGATGACCGCCATAACCTCCTTAAGCTGTGGCAGCGCCTCACAGGTCTGCTTTCCCTCCATACGGGCCTTCTCCGCCTTCTGAATGGCCTTTGCACGTCCCACATACTCAGGGTCCTTGCGGCTTAAGGTAAATTCTGCAAGCCCCAGAGGATTGGAACGATAGGAGGAGGTTTCTCCGGAAGGAATCAGCTCATCCGTTGTGGTCACAGGGTCATGAATCTCGCTGACCACCTGCAGCACCAGATTCTCGGGAAGCTCTCCCATTGCAGGCCAGTCCTTGATATTGGGCCCAAAGTGAATCTCCACGTCAGGATCAGCCACGCCCTTGGAATCAAATACCCGGTTTGCATAAATTTTGCTGTCAAAATGATATTTGTATCTGCCAAATTCACCGTCAAAATCTGTAGCCGGGGTAAGAATGCCCTGGTTCGCAGCTGTTGCCGCAATGGAACGGGCGTCCATAAGCGCCACAGAGGCGATCTGTCCGCTCTGGAGCTTGGAGCCCTCACGGTTGGGGAAATTTCTGGTAGAATGCCGGATACTGAAGGCATTGTTGGCAGGCGTATCCCCCGCGCCGAAGCAGGGACCGCAGAAGGCCGTCTTCATCACAGCGCCGGTCTCCATCAGCGTCGCCGCGCAGCCGTTTTTAATCAGCTCCATGTAAACAGGCATGGATGCAGGATAAACACTCAGTGTAAATCCGTCGGAGCCGATATAGCGTCCCTTTAAAATATCCGCCGCCGCGCAGATATTTTCAAAGCCGCCGCCCGCGCAGCCTGCGATGATGCCCTGATCCACCAGGAATTTTCCGTCCTTTACCTTATCCTTTAAGGTAAACTCCACTGCGCCGTCCAAACTTACCTGTGCGCGCTTCTCCGTCTCATCCAGAATATCCAGAAGATTTGCGTTTAATTCCTCTATGGTATAGGTGTTGCTTGGATGGAAGGGCATCGCGATCATGGGCCGGATGGCGGATAAATCCACAACGATCATGCCGTCGTAATAAGCTACATCGCCGGGGCTCAGCTGTGTATAATCCTCCTTCCGTCCGTGAATCTCGTAAAATTCCTCTATGGTTTCATCCGTTACCCAGATGGAGGACAGGCAGGTGGTTTCCGTTGTCATAACGTCGATGCCGATACGGAAGTCGGCGCTTAAGGAAGCCACGCCAGGACCCACAAACTCCATCACCTTATTTTTTACATATCCGTTTTTGAACACGGCGCCGATAATTGCCAGGGCCACATCCTGAGGGCCTACCCCCTTTACGGGCTCGCCCTTTAAGTAAACGCCCACCACCTGGGGCATGTTGATATCATAGGTCTGATTTAGCAGCTGCTTTACCAGCTCCGGCCCGCCCTCTCCCATGGCCATGGTGCCAAGAGCTCCGTAACGGGTATGGGAATCGGAACCCAGAATCATCTTTCCGCCCCCTGCAAGCATCTCTCTGGCATACTGATGAATTACAGCCTGATGAGGAGGAACATAAACGCCGCCATATTTTTTCGCGCAGCTTAAACCAAACATGTGGTCATCCTCGTTGATGGTGCCGCCCACTGCACACAAGGAATTGTGACAGTTTGTCAGCACATAGGGCATAGGGAATCTGGTCAGTCCCGAAGCTCTTGCCGTCTGAATGATGCCCACAAAGGTGATGTCATGACTGGTAAGCTTGTCAAAGCGGATTTTGAGCTTGTCCATATTGCCGGAGGTATTGTGGCTTTCCAAGATGCCATAGGCCATAGTGGCCTTTGCCGCTTCCCTACTGGTAACCTCTTTTCCGGTTTTCTGCTTTATCTCCTGGGCCGCCTGCGGCGTATCAGCCACAAGCTCACTGCCGTTTATCAGGTATGCGCCGCCTGAGAATAATTCTATCATAGCTATTTCCTCCTCTTCTTCATGTCATAATGTAATATTATAAAGGATGAAATCTTGGGATGCAATGAAAAATGTTCTTTTTATCCATCGTCTATAGTCCTTTGAAAATGAAAATTCATAGTTTTATTTTTATTGTTTTCCGAATAAATTGTATATTATTGCAAATATCATTGACATACAAAATATTATATGTTAATTTTAAGAAAATATAAAGTAATGACAGGCGTTTGCGAAACTCGCAAACAAAGTCACGAAGCTGGTCATAATAACCAAAAACGGGTTCCGAAGCAGTGGCTAGTCACCCTTATTTTGGTTATTACGCCCAGCTTCTGATACCAGGGAGCGAGTTTCGCAATTACCTATAAAGCAATGGGGAGGATATAAAAATGAAGAAGATTCTTAACAGCCTGTTTCTTCTGGTGTATCCCTCGCTTTTAGCAACAGGCTTTTGGATTTTGCAAAAAGTCGATGAGGATGCCGCCAGAACCTTCCGTGTTCCCTTAACAGAATTTATTATATGGAATCTGTGCCTTGTCGTATCACTTGGATTGTTTGCATATATTTTTTTAGTGCAGGATTCTTCGTTCTTCGTATTTACAGCGATTCTTGGCATAGCTTCGCTTTTGGTTTTCTTGTGTCTTGGAATGGCAATCTTTAACTTCTCAGGCTCATTTACAGCATTGTCCCGTGGAACATATGTTTTTGAAGCCGTTTTTATAATGTACATAGCCCTTTTTATAAAGGAAAAAAGGAAACGGAAGCAATGATGAACGGTATGTCAGCTTGACATCAAAGAAGGGGTTTGGTTTGTGCCAAACCTCTTTTTAATTTTCTGCCTTCTTCAATATCCCTAGCCCCTCCCCGTAATGCGCAGCCTCAGGGCGCTGCCGTGAAAGAGCGCATCTCCCACAATCTGCGGCACATCCTTCTCCCCTTCTATCACATCCTTGTCGTAAAAGTGCACATGTCCGGCCAAAACCGCTGCCACGGGGCTGTCGGAAGCGGTGGTCATCTCCAGAAATTCCTGAGAGGTCTCATCGGGATAGATTCCGCCGAAATTTCCTCCGCCAATGACAACGCCGCCATTCCACACCTCTCTCGCCTTGGCAAGCACCGACTGGGTGAGAAAAGGCACATGGGCCAGCACAATCACAGGCTTCCCTTTCTCCAGCACCTCCTCGTATTCCTCCAATGCCTCAGGATTGACCTGTCCGGAGCTGTTGTCCACTGCCACCACCACAAACTCCCCGAAATTAATTCTGCAAATCCTTTCTTTCCATTTTAATTATTTGTGCACAATAATTCTCTTTTTTATGAACATAAGCTTGTTTAAAATAAGCTATTTTAGCGATAACATTTTAATACATTATTATTTTGTGTTTGGAGGAATTCATAATGATTAAAAGAAAACTAGCTAAAGCAATGACAGCATTAGGAGTATGTCTATTGATCAGCAGCTCATCGAAACTAAACGTGACAGCTATAGAAAGTGCAGCTACTGTAGATTATGCACCGTTGGCAAAAATTGAAGCTATCTCCGCAGAAATGCAGCAATCAGGTCATTTATGCTCTAATTGCAAAACTAATATGACCTACGCTGGAATGCAGATAGTCAGCCGTGTTCTTTATCAAACAGAAGTCTGTCCAGGAACAGTAGATGGGGGGGATGCCGCTCCCGGTTACCACTACTATTATCGCTCTACAGTACATTATAACTATAGATGCCCTAAATGTAGCAGTACCTATATTGAGGTTGGATACTTGACTGATATGGAATGTTCTGCTGGCATACATTAAATTATTATTGTATAATGTATATAATTATACCATGCAAATCAGGAGTATTGCCTTGTCTCATAAATTAGCCAAAGAAAGCCCTATAAACAAGCCCTCGCTGCTGCAGCTTATTTTAATAAAATACCAGAGCTTCACCGACCTTTGTATCAGTCTTTATATGATAATCGTCATTGTAGTTCTCCCGTTTTATTATACAACAGGCTATTACGGCATTGCCACGGCAAAGGAAGCTGTTTTTATGCTCTCCTGCAGGATACTCCTCCCCCTGCTTCTTGCAGAAGGAGGGCTGTTTCTTTTGGTTTTATTGCTTGGAGACGGCACCCTGAAGGAAAAAGGAATTTTACTTTTTAAAAAGCTTTCCACAACAGACCGGTTTGCGCTTCTGTATGTTCTCGCCCTTCTGCTTTCCTTTGCTTTCACCAATTATAAGGAAGAGGCCCTGTGGGGAGCGGATGGCTGGCAGATGGGATTTTTGCCGCAGCTTATGCTGGCTGCATCCTACTTTAAAATTGCGCACGCATGGAAGCTGAAGCTTTGGCTCCCCTTACTGCTTTTGCCCACATCCATGGTTCAATTTCTATTTGCCTGCATGAACCGCTTTGGCCTCTATCCAGTGCCTATGGACGGCGCCAATCCCCTGTTTATTGCCTTTATAGGAAACATCAACTGGTACTGTGGTTATATGGTAACCATTCTTTTTGGCGTGGTTTATTTCCTGTGGGCGGAATATCCTTGTAGAAAATGGCGCGGTTTCTTATACTGCTATCTGTTTCTTGGCTTTGCCAGTCTGATTACGCAAGGCAGCTTTAGCGGTATATTTACTTTTGTCGCATGTATGCTTCTGCTCCTTTTCCTTTCTGCTTTTTATGGCAGAAATTTGAATTCCCTTTTGCTGGTTTTGATGATATTTTGCATAGCCTGCTGTGGTGTCAGCCTGCTTTGCAGCCTCTTCCCGCAGACAGTCACCTACCCGGAGGGAATTCCTTCCTTACTTACAGCTTCTTCTTTTCCGTGGATTGCTTCTGTCTTTTTGATGATTTTGCTGCTGGCTATACGAAAATGGTCTGATAAGGCTTTCTTTTCAAAGATATTAAGATTTTTCTCCCTGATTTTTCTGTTCCTTATAGCTATGTCGGGAATTATTTTTCTGGCACTTCTTGTGAAAAACACGCTGTCTCCCGGCAGCATTGGCTTTCTGTCCAGATATTCTGTTTTTACCTTTACGCCGGAATGGGGGAGCAAAAGAGGGGCTACCTGGAGAGCCGGATTCCTTTGCTTTGCAGAGCAGCCCCTCCTTAAAAAGCTCATTGGAATCGGCCCGGACTGCATGGGGATTTATACCCTGCAGGATGCAGGTCTTCCCATAAAGGAACTGCTCCAAGCCCAGTTTAGCGGTCTCACGCTCACTAACACACACAATGAATGGCTTACTATTCTTCTCAATCTTGGTATTTTGGGGCTGTGCGGGTTTATGGGAATGACGGGCAGTGCCTGTTTTCGTTTCTTTTGCTGTGGAATAAAGGGCCATGGAAAATATTCTCATTTTATAGGCGCCTGCGGTATGTGCGTTTTTGCCTACACAGTCCATAACCTGTTCAGCTTCCAGCAGATTACCAATGTCACACTGCTGTTTCTACTGTTAGGAATCGGCGAAAACTGCCGCAAAGCAGAAGAATCTCCTAGCCCCTCCCCGTAATGCGCAGCCTCAGGGCGCTGCCGTGAAAGAGCGCATCTCCCACAATCTGCGGCACATCCTTCTCCCCTTCTATCACATCCTTGTCGTAAAAGTGCACATGTCCGGCCAAAACCGCTGCCACGGGGCTGTCGGAAGCGGTGGTCATCTCCAGAAATTCCTGAGAGGTCTCATCGGGATAGATTCCGCCGAAATTTCCTCCGCCAATGACAACGCCGCTTTTCCACACCTCTCTCGCCTTGGTGAGCACCGACTGGGTGAGAAAAGGCACATGGGCCAGCACAATCACAGGCTTCCCCTGATCCAGCACCTCCTCGTATTCCTCCAATGCCTCAGGATTGACCTGTCCGGAGCTGTTGTCCACTGCCGCCACCACAAACTCCCCGAAATCCAAGGTATGGAAGGCCGTGTTTCCTCCCATATAGGGGGACAGCATGGGAAGGTATTCCTGCTTTCCCTTGCTGGTCATATACTCCCAGGGATAAGTCCAGTCATGATTTCCGGGAGTATAGAGATAGGGCATGGAAAGTGTGGAAAGCTCTTCTGACAAAAAGGTAAGATTTTCCTGGGAGGGCGAATCAATGATATCTCCTCCCAGGAGAACCCCGTCCACTCCCTCTTCCCGGGCATAGTCCATAGCCTGTGCAAACATTTCCTGGGAGGAGGTTCCGTCCTGGCCGCAAAAGCCCTCGTATCTGGAAGCCGCATACTCCTGCCGGCGGCTCTCCTCATCCTGTGCTCCTGTCCCAGCCTGCGCTTCCCCGTTCTCCGTCTGTGCTCTCCCGTTCTCCGCCGCTTCTCCCAGAGATACCACATGGCTGTCTGTGAGAAACAAAAGATCGTATTCTCCGGAAATCCCCTGTATCACAATCTGTTCCTCTATAACGCTTTTTTCCCATTCTCCGCTGTCTTTGCCGCAGCCTGTAAGGCAGACGGCGCACACAAGAGAGAAAAACAGCAGGCGCCTTGCTGGACGCCTGCCCGTTTTTTCTGTTTTCATGCTGCCCTGCGCCCTTTCCAATTCATCCTCCGGCTGATGCCAGAGCCATCTTTTTCAGGCTTAGTATATCAGCTTTTTCCTTTTCTGACACGTAAACTTTCGATTCTTAAGAAAGCTTAAGATTTCAGCACAACCTTATCCAGATGCCAGATTTCATCCACATACTGCTGGATTGTCCTGTCCGAGGTGAATTTTCCGGCACAGGCAACATTCAAAATAGCGCTTTTTGCCCAGCCGGCTTCGTCCCTGTAGGCCGCCTCCACTCTTTTCTGGGCCTCCGCGTAGGGCTTAAAATCCTTTAAGATAAAATAGGTGTCCGCCTTTGACGTAGAAAGAGTGTTCAGCAGAGAGTTGTACAAGGGGCGGAACAGCTCCGGATCCTGGGGCGCATAGGTGCCGTTGATCAGCTGCATAAGCACCTTTCTGATATCCTGGTCATTGTTAAAAATCTCCATGGGGTTATAGCCCCCGTGGTTTTCATAATTTATGACCTCTTCTGCGGACAGGCCGAAGATAAACGCGTTCTCCTTGCCTACCTCCTCCACGATTTCCACATTGGCCCCATCCATGGTGCCAAGAGTCAGCGCGCCGTTTAACATGAACTTCATATTGCCGGTGCCGGATGCCTCCTTGCTTGCGGTGGAAATCTGCTCCGATACATCCGCCGCTGCAAAAATAATCTCCGCATTGGACACATTGTAGTTTTCGATGAATACCACCTTTATTTTGCCGTTGATGGAGCTGTCGTTATTCACCACATCCGCTACGGAATTGATCAGCTTAATGGTCAGCTTGGCATTGCGGTAGCCTGCCGCCGCCTTTGCCCCGAAAATGAAGGTTCTGGGGAAGAAATCCATCTCGGGATGCTCCTTTAACTCGTTATAAAGATACATCACATGAAGGATATTTAAAAGCTGTCTCTTATACTCATGGAGACGCTTCACCTGCACGTCAAAGATGGATCTGGGGTCTACCTCGATCCCGTTATGCTCCATGATATATCTGGCCAGCCGCACCTTATTCTGGTACTTGATATTCATAAATTCCTGCTGGGCCTTTTTATCCTCCGCATAAATTTTCAGCCGGCCAATCTGGGGAAGGTCTGTGATCCACTCTCTTCCCACGTGATCCGTCACCCAGTCCGCCAAAAGCGGATTGGCATGGAGCAGAAATCTTCTCTGGGTAATTCCGTTGGTCTTATTGTTGAAGCGCTCAGGATACATCTCATAGAAATCCTTAAGCTCCTGGGTCTTTAGAATCTCCGTGTGCAGACGGGCCACGCCGTTTACGGAATAGCCTGCCACAATAGCCATGTGGGCCATCTTTACCTGTCCGTCGTAGATAATGGCCATCTTACGGATTTTATCCTGCACATTTACACCGGGAACCCCTTCATATTTGTGCTGGATTTCCAAAATGAACCGACGGTTGATCTCCTCCACGATCTGATAGATTCTGGGGAGCAGTCTGGAGAACAGCTCAATGGGCCACTTTTCCAATGCCTCCGCCATAATAGTGTGGTTGGTGTAGGCACAGGTCTTGGTGGTCACCTCCCAGGCCTCCTCCCAGGTAAGATAGTAATCGTCCATCAGCACCCGCATCAGCTCCGCAATGGCCACCGTAGGGTGGGTGTCGTTGAGCTGGAAGGTGACCTTCTCATGGAATCTGCGGATATCATCATGCTTTCTCATGTATTTTTCCACAGCCTCCTGCACGGATGCGGAAATAAAGAAATACTGCTGCTTTAAGCGCAGCTCCTTTCCTGCATAATGATTATCGTTGGGATAGAGAACCTCCACAATGTTTCTTGCAAGGTTTTCCTGCTCCACCGCCTTCTGATAATCTCCCTTGTCAAAGGAATCCAGCTGAAAGCACTCTACCGGCTGGGCGTCCCAGATACGAAGCGTATTTACAATACCGTTTCCATAACCCACGATAGGCAGATCATAAGGGATTGCCTTTACAGACTGATAGCCCTCCTGGGTAAACACGTTGCGCCCTCTTTCATCGGTATGTACAGCCACATAGCCGCCAAACTTTACAATCTTTGCATACTCCGGCCTGCGCAGCTCAAAAGGGTTTCCGTCCGCAAGCCAGTTGTCCGGCACCTCTACCTGGTAACCGTCTCTAATTTCCTGCTTAAACATACCATAGCGATAGCGGATGCCGCAGCCGTAGGCGGGATACCCAAGGGTAGCCAGGGAATCCAGGAAGCAGGCAGCCAGACGTCCCAGCCCGCCGTTTCCCAGCGCCGCATCCGGCTCCTGATCCTCCACGAAATTCAAATCCAGCCCAAGCTCCTCCATGGCCTCCTTGATAGGCCCATATTCCTGAAGATTAATCATATTATTGCCCAGAGCGCGTCCCATGAGAAATTCCATGGACATATAATAGACCATTTTAGGGTCTTCCTTCTCATACGCCTTCTGTGTCTCCATCCAATTTTCCACGATCTGGTCCTTAACGGCGTAGGACACTGCCTGGAAAATCTGCTGTGGGGTGGCTTCCTCCAGCGTTTTTCTGTAAAGTGTTTTCACGTTGTACAGAACGCTTTTCTTAAAAAGCTCCTTGTCAAACTGATTTCTTTTTGTGATCAACTCTCTCAAAATGCCGTCTCCTTTCCAAAATCCCTCAATTCTTTTCAGAATCGTTTTCATTATAACAAATTTCCGCTTTCTTTCCAACTTCTTTTTACAACAGATTTCCTAAAATGCAGATTCCCAGATAACATGCCCCTGCTCCCTTCAGAAAAGTTCCGGGCTTTTGCCCCAAAAAATACTGCAGGTTTCTCAGGGTGACAATCAAGATGGCTGCGGAACAATAAATGGCCGTTCTGTCCCCGGAAGCGTAAAGAGTGGGAGAAAAGCCCACAATCACTCTGGACAAAAGGCCTGCTCCCAGAATCAAAAGCTGGAATCCGGTTTCCCTGCTCTTTCCGTAAAGAAGGGCTATGGTCAGGGCCACACAGGCCATCACAGCCAGATACACAAGGGTCTGAAACACAATGAGCTGTGTGGAAAAATAGGATAACCCCGGAAGCTGCCTGTTCTGGACAAGCACCCCCACGCCGTCTCTGCCTCTTGTAAGAATCCCGGAATCCAGCAGGAAATTTCCAAGATGTCCCACGCCCCAGTAAAAGGCCAGAGGGCACAGGCTTATGAAAAACAGGAGCCGTTTCTTTTTTTTCCCGGTCAGGCTTTTCCTTGCCCCAAGTACCGTCAGAAACAATCCCCCCGCCAAAAGACCGAATAGATAGCTTACCTGCTCATGTCCGGCAGCCAGATAGTAATGGCCCGTCTCAAGAAAGCCCATCCAGAGCTTTTCATATGCAGAAAAGGAGGCAAACTCCGGAAAAAAACGCTCAGTCTCGGAGATTGTCCGCTCGCCATTGCCCGGCGCCCACAGAATAAAGAGAAGGGAAAGCACCACAAGCCCAAGCTGTACGAAATAAAAAGGGGAAAGCTTCCTTTTTTCCGCAAGCAGATACAGCCCCATTACCAGATAAGCCCCCAGCAAAACAGCCCCCATCTGCTCCATGTTTGCCCCATACAGCACACACAAGGGGCAGATTATGTATTCCGCAGGCGGACATTTTTCCCCCTTCAGCCAATGCTTCAAGGGCCGCAAGGCCACAAGACCCAGGGTCAGAGTCCACAGATAATTCACCGTAGTGGTGATCCATCCGGCGCTGCTTAAGGAAAAAAAGGGCACCGTCCACAGCATGGCAAAAAACAATATCTGTGCCTGCAGCTTTTTTTCCGTTCCAAACAAATCTGCCGTAATCCACACAAGAAGCAGGAGCATTAACACATCCAAAATACGCCACACCCAGGGGGAAACCGCAGTAAGGGGCAGCATCACGGCCTCAATCACCACCCGGGAGGACCATTTCAAATAGCGCTCCTGTAAAAATGCAAAAAGGGGCTGTTTTCCCCATATCCCGGCGTAGGTCACATCGTCGCCGAAATCTGGACGGATCAGAGCATGGGCCAGTAAAAGGAGCAGGGCAAAGCCTCCAAAGGCCAGCCATTCATATAGAATATTGTTCTGCAGATGATCTCTTTTGTTCATTTTCCCTCATTCGTTTCCTTCCTGTTAAAAAACGCCGCCCCTTGTGGCAGTTCTACGCAGAAAGCTGTCCCAAGGGGCGTTTCCCAATTAAATCTTTTCTATGGAAATTACCACATTTTCTCCATTTACATTCCACTCCCTGGAAACGGCATAGCCCGCCTCTTTTGTAAACCCATCCGCCAATACCTTTGTACAGATAGCGTCACGGTTTCTCTCGGCAATGGCTGAGAGCCTGTCGTTTCCGCTTAAGGATACTCTGATATGATCCATCACCTCAAATCCCGCATCCTTACGCATGGTCTGTATTTTACTGATGATCTCGTACACAAAGCCTTCCTCCACCAGCTCATCGGTGAGATTGGTGTCTAACACCACCGTCATGCGGTTATCCTCCTGAGACACATAGCCCTCCTTCTGGGACACATCGATCAGAAGGTCCTCTTTGGAAAGCTCCACAGCGGCACCGTCAATGTCAAAGGACAGCCTGCCGTCCCTGTTGAGCGCATCCATGGCCTCATTGCCGGAGAGGGCCGCCAGCGTTTTCTGGATGCCGCCCAGCAGCCTGCCATACTTGGGCCCCACCGTCCGCAGCTGGGGCTTAAAGGTATAAGAGGTAAAGTCTCTCACATCATCAGTGAATATAACCTCTTTTACATTTAATTCATCCGCTATGATATCCTTGTAAAAATCACTGAGGGTGAAGTCCGCCTTCACATACATTTTGCTCACAGGCTGGCGGTTTTTGATATTGGCCTCATTTCTGCAGGCTCTTCCCATAACCACCGCATCCAGCACCTCTTCCATGCTCTCCTCCAGCTTCCTGTCGATAAAGGCTTCCTCCACAGCCGGGAAATCGCACAGATGGATACTCTCCGGAGCGTCCTGATCCACGCTTCTCACCAGATTCTGGTAAATCTCCTCCGTCATAAAGGGAATCATGGGCGCCGCCGCCTTACAGATGGTCACCAGAGCAGTGTACAGCGTCATGTAGGCATTGATCTTGTCCTGCTCCATCCCCTTGGCCCAGAATCTTTCACGGCTTCTTCTCACGTACCAGTTGCTCATTTCGTCCACAAAATCCTGCAGAACCTTTCCGGCCTCGGGAATACGGTACTGGTCAAGGTTTTTGTCCACCTGGCCTACAACAGTGTTAAGTCTGGACAAGAGCCACTTATCCATCACAGTCAGCTTATCATATTCCAGCGTATATTTGGAAGCGTCAAAGCCGTCAATATTGGCATACAGCACAAAGAAGGCGTAGGTATTCCAAAGGGTGCCCATAAATTTGCGCTGCCCCTCCTGCACTGCCTTGCCGGAAAAGCGCTTGGGCAGCCAGGGAGCCGAGCTTGTATAGAAATACCAGCGGATGGCGTCTGCGCCGTAGGTCTCCAGCGCCTCAAAGGGGTCTACCGCATTGCCCTTGGATTTACTCATTTTCTGACCGTTTTCATCCTGCACATGCCCCATGACAATAACGTTCTTGTATGGCGCCTTGTTAAACAGCAGAGTAGACTCCGCCAGCAAGGAATAAAACCAGCCTCTGGTCTGGTCCACCGCCTCAGAAATAAAATCTGCGGGAAACTGTTTCTCGAACAGCTCCTTATTCTCAAAGGGATAGTGATGCTGTGCAAAGGGCATGGCTCCGGAGTCAAACCAGCAGTCAATCACCTCCGGCACACGCTTCATCTGCTTTCCGCATTTAGGGCAGGTGATGGTGATTTCATCAATGTATGGCCGATGGAATTCCACGGTCTTTGCCCTTTCATCTCCGCTCATCTCACACAGCTCCTGCCTGCTGCCGATGGAGTGCATATGGCCGCACTCACACTCCCAGATATTTAAGGGTGTGCCCCAGTAACGGTTGCGGGAAATTCCCCAGTCCTGGATATTCTCCAGCCAGTTGCCAAAGCGTCCCTCTCCGATGGATGCAGGAATCCAGTTGATGGTCTGGTTGTTGCGCACCAGATCGTCTCTGACGGCGGTCATTTTAATAAACCAGGACTCTCTTGCATAGTAAATTAACGGCGTATCGCATCTCCAGCAGAAGGGATAATCGTGTTCAAATTTAGGAGCGGCAAACAGCTTTCCTTCCTTGTCCAAATCCTTTATGATCTCCGGGTCTGCGTCCTTTACAAATTTTCCAGCGTAGGGCGTCTCCTGGGTCATATCGCCCTTGCCATCCACAAACTGCACAAAGGGCAGGTCATAGGCTCTTCCCACTCTCGCGTCGTCCTCGCCGAAGGCAGGCGCTGTGTGCACAATGCCGGTACCGTCCGTCATGGTTACATAGGTATCGCAGGTGATATAATGCCCTTTTTTGTTCTGTTTTGCGGCAGCCTTTCCCGCACAGTCAAAGAGAGGCTCATATTCCCGGTATTCCAGGTCTTTCCCGCTGTAGGTTTCCAGAATCTCATAGGCCGCCTCTCCCTCCTTGGCAAGAGGCCCCAATACTTTGTCCAAAAGCGCCTGGGCCATGTAGTAGGTATAACCGTCCGCCGCCTTGGCCTTTACATAGGTTTCCTCAGGGTTCACACACAAGGCCACATTGGAAGGAAGGGTCCAGGGCGTTGTGGTCCACGCCAGAAAATAAGCGTCCTCTCCCACTGCCTTAAAGCGTACTACCGCCGAACGCTCCTTAACCGCTTTGTAGCCCTGGGCCACCTCGTGGCTGGACAGAGGCGTACCGCAGCGGGGACAGTAGGGTACAATCTTAAAGCCCTTGTAAAGAAGCCCCTTATCCCATATTGTCTTTAAAGCCCACCACTCGGACTCAATATAATCGTCGTGATAGGTCACATAGGGATTGTCCATGTCGGCCCAAAAGCCTACCGTGCGGGAGAAATCCTCCCACATTCCCTTGTATTTCCACACGCTCTCCTTGCATTTGTCGATAAAAGGCGCCAGTCCGTATGCCTCAATCTGCTCCTTGCCGTCCAGGCCCAGCTGCTTTTCCACCTCCAGCTCCACAGGAAGGCCGTGGGTATCCCATCCCGCTTTTCTGGGCACCATATATCCCTTCATGGTACGGTATCTGGGAATCATATCCTTTATGGTACGAGTTTCCACATGGCCGATATGGGGCTTCCCGTTTGCGGTAGGCGGGCCGTCATAAAAGGTGTAGGTGGGCCCTTCCTTTCTTGTCTCCATGCTTTTTTCAAAAATCCTGTTTTCTTCCCAAAATTTCTCTACGTTTTTTTCACGCTCCACGAAGTTTAGATTGGTAGATACCTGTCTGTACATTGTGTTTTTCCTTTCCTAATGAGTGACAGGCGCCTGCGAAACTCGCTTTCAAAGCCACAGACCTGGTCATAATAACCAAAAACGGGTTCCGCAATTACCTGCTTAATAAATGAAATGCTTTTTGTCTCTGCTGCGCTGCGTAAAAAAGGCTTCGTCCTGTAATAGGACGAAGCCTGAATCTTCGCTGACCACCTGTTACATCATACGTTTCCGTTTTGGAAGCCCGGCCTTTCACAGCACAAGGCCCTGCGCCCGAAAAAGACGGAAGTGATATGGCTTCCCGTAACGGAGGAATGCCGTCTGAAACTACTGGCACGGCTGTCCTGGGACTGCCTTCGTTGGTTTCAGCTGCTCGGAAGTGATTTTCCCCGCCTTTCTACTGGTACCGGTCTTTCACCCTCACCGGCTCGCTTTGACTTTCCAAATGCGGCTACTGTCTTCGTCATGGCATTTTTCGGTTGCTATTATCATATAGCCTGCTTTGGAAAATGTCAATACTTCCACTTATTTTTGTTGCGTTTCCGGCTTAAAATAGGTATACTTATAACAGAAAGCACTATTGTCAGACATCTTGGCGAAAGGGGGTTCCTTACATGAAGTCGTTAAACACAAAAAGCAAAATTTCGTACTCTTTGCTGGCAATCAACACCATTCCCTTGATTTTACTGGGTATTCTGATTATGTTTTTAAGCTCCGGCTGGTTTTCCAATGCGATGTATGGAGAGATCGAGGTGGAGCTAAAAAGCGTAGCCTCCACCATCATCACCATGCTGGACACCGCATATCCCGGAGATTACGAGCTGAGAGGAGAAACCGTCTACGATTTCTATAAGGGGGAGCACAACCTGTCAAACGACACCCCGCTGATTGATCATATAAAAGAGGAAACCGGCCTGGAAATTACTATTTTTTACGAGGACGTACGCATTCTCACCACCCTCCGTGACTTAAACGGGCAGCGTATCACAAACACCGCCGCCTCCGAAACCATACGAGACGAGGTGCTGCTTGCTGAGGAGTCCCATTTTTACGATAACGCCATGATTAACGGCACCGGTTATTTTTCCTATTACACTCCCCTGTACAATTCCGACAACACCGCAGCAGGTATCCTTTTTGTAGGAAAACCCCGGGAAAATGTGGATGCTGCCGTGGAAAGCGCCGTCTATCCCCTTCTTGCCGCAGACATTCTCTGCGCCGTTATCATTGCCGCCATTAACTTTATCTACAATAAGAAGCTGGCCCAGGGACTTTTGAAAATACACAGCTTTATGTCCGAGGTTTCCGCAGGGAATCTTTCCGCCAGGCTGGACCCTTCCGTGCTGAGACGAGGCGACGAGCTTCAGGAGATCGGATATTCCGCCATTCATATGCAGCGTACACTGACCACCATGATTGATCAGGATTCCCTGACGGAGCTTTTAAACCGCCGCAGTGCTGACCGCAGGCTGCGCCAAATCATCGCCAATTCCGTAAAAGAGCACACCCCTTTCTGCGTGGCCATTGGAGATATTGATTTCTTCAAGCGGGTAAACGACACCTACGGCCATGAGTGCGGTGATCTGGTGCTGAAAAATATTGCCGCCTGCCTGAAGCGCCATATGGCCGGGAAGGGCTTTGCAGCGCGCTGGGGCGGAGAGGAATTTCTTCTGGTATACGATCATATGGACGTCCGCGAGGCATACAGATACCTGCAGCGGCTCAACTTTGAAATTCACGATCTGGACAGCTGTTTTGACGGAAGGACTGTCCGCATCACCATGACCTTTGGTCTTGTTCCAGGAGACACCGACGATATTTCCCAGCTGCTGCGCAACGCAGATCAAAAGCTCTATGACGGAAAAGCTGCAGGACGCGACTGTATCATGTGCTAAGCCCTTGCTTTTTTGTTTGGATTGGTATATGATAACAGAAAATTTACACCTGTCTTGTCAGACAGGGCGCAGCATGTGCCGGAAGCTCCGGCCGGAATGAGAGGGATTATGGACAGACAAAATCTAACCTTACTGACAGACCTTTACGAGCTCACTATGATGCAGGGCTATTTCAAAAATAAGGACCGCAATGAAACCGTTATTTTTGATGCCTTCTACCGCACCAACCCCTGTGGCGGAGGGTATGCCATCAGCGCCGGACTGGAGCAGGTGATTCAGTATATCAAGGAGCTTCATTTTGACCAGGAGGACATTGCCTATCTGGCCTCCTTGGGAATTTTTGAGGAGGATTTTCTTTCTTACCTGAAGGATTTCCAATTTTCCGGCGACATTTACGCCATACCCGAGGGAACCGTTATGTTTCCCAGAGAGCCCGTGGTAAAGGTAATTGCGCCCATTATGGAGGCGCAGCTGGTGGAGACAGCCATTTTAAACATCGTCAATCATCAAAGCCTCATTGCCACCAAGGCGGCCAGAGTCTGCTATGCCGCCAGAGGAGACGGTATTATGGAATTCGGCCTGCGCCGGGCCCAGGGGCCGGACGCAGGAATTTACGGGGCGCGTGCGGCAGTGATCGGAGGCTGCATCGGCACCAGCAATGTACTGGCAGGACAGCTTTTTGACATTCCCGTAAAGGGCACCCATGCCCACAGCTGGATCATGAGCTTTCCGGATGAGTATACGGCCTTTAAGGCTTATGCCGATATGTATCCCCATGCCTGTATTCTTCTGGTGGACACCTACGATACCTTAAAGTCAGGAGTTCCCAATGCCATCCGGGTCTTTCAGGAAATGCGTGACGCCGGGATTCCCCTTACTTATTATGGTATCCGTCTTGACAGCGGCGATTTGGCATATCTGTCCAAAAAGGCCCGGAAAATGCTGGACGCCGCCGGTTTTACCGACGCGGTGATTTCTGCCTCCAATGATCTGGATGAGTTTTTGATTGACAGCCTGAAGGTTCAGGGTGCTGCCATCACCTCCTGGGGCGTAGGCACAAACCTGATTACCTCCAAGGATAATCCCTCCTTTGGAGGTGTATACAAGCTTGCCGCCATCAAGGGAGAGGACGGCAGCTTCATTCCCAAGATCAAGCTTTCCGAAAATACGGAGAAGGTTACCAACCCAGGCAACAAGATGATCTACCGTATCTATGAAAAGGACAGCGGCAAGATCAAGGCCGATTTGATCTGTCTTGTGGATGAGGTTTACAGAGAAGAGGACGATCTTTTGCTGTTCGATCCCTTAGAGCCCTGGAAAAAGACAAAATTAAAGGGCGGCTCTTATACGCTGCGCCCTATTATGAAGCAGATTTTTAAGAATGGGAAATGCTGTTATACTTCTCCCAGTGTCATGGATATCAGAGCGTACTGCAAACAGGAATTGGATACGCTCTGGGATGAGACAAGACGTCTGGTAAATCCGCACCAGGTTTATGTGGATTTATCGAAAAAGCTTTATGATATCAAGATTCAGCTTTTGGATCAGATGAGTGAAAAATAAAAAAGTGCCGTGAGCACTTTTTTATTTTTCACTGATTATTACTGAACAACCTGTATGAGCCACTTCTGGTTGTCATCCTCCACATCCGGCAGCTGTACGCACAGTCCACCTTCCAAGGCAGAGTTCCCCGACATTCCCAGAACCATTCCGCTGTTTCTGTTGATGATTTTGTAATAACCGTCTGTCGTTTCCTCAAGACACCACATCTGATTCCACCCTCCGTTATAGGTGTATTGAATACATGCCGCCCCCGAAGCCGTGGAAAGCCCGTTGATATCCAACACCCTTCCGGAATTTTTATTTACTATCTTATAATATCCGTCCTCAACCTCCACAAACTGCCATTTCTGACTGTCCCATTCACTGTATTCATACTGTTCAATATCTGCGGCATCAGACTTGGAGCCTCCAGCTACATTTAAAGCCATATCCGAATTTTTATTTTGAATTTTATAATACCTTACCGCATTGGGGAAAATTTCATAAGCGGATTTTTCAAAAGCAGTTACTGCATTTGTAAACCTTAGCGTCTTACTGCTTATCTGCTGTGTCATTCCCAAAGGATATCCATCTGGCAGAATATTGGAATTTGCTTCCGGTTCCCACCAGTAGACCCCCAGGCCCTTTCCTTCAGGAACAGAATGAACCGCATCAATTACGGCCTGCACAAGCTCATAACTGCCGGCGGCGTCTGCTTCGTCTGCCCCAATTTCACAGACCATCACTTCTTTTCCATATCTTTGCGCCATATCAGTGAGATTATACGCCAGATCGTCAATCGTATTTTCAAAGCTGCTTCCGATCCAGTAGGGATAATAGGACATTCCAATTACATCTGTTTTTCCCCCATATGTATTCAAAAAATTGTCAAAAAACCAGCGGAAGGTTTCATTATTCTGTCCGTTTGCCAGATGAGTGACTACTTTGGAGTTTGGGCTTACCGCCTTTACCGCATCATATCCGCTGTTCAGTAATCCCGTCAACTGTTCAAAGTTATTGCTGCTGCCATAAGGAAGAAGAATCCCGCATCCTTTGCACGCTGTGCCATGTAAAGCAGTCCGGTGGTATCGCAATATCCCAATATGCACTCCGTACCATCATTTTTCGTCCACTGGAAGGTAGACGGCGGCCGAACAAAAACTCTCAGTCTGATGGAATCTACTCCGTGTTCCTTCAATATTTCCAATACATCGCCCGTGCTTCCATCCACATCCTGCCAAGTATACCCGGATGCCTCCAGCTGGCTTAGCCACCCTACATCCGCCCCATAAGCAATATCCTGCGCATAAGCCTGTAGAGGAAACACAAACGCCAATACTACAGCAGCCAAGCTAAGCCCCATCCTCTTAAAAATCCTTCTCATATACCTTCTTCTCCTTTTTGCATCTTAAACTGCCGCAACGCCTCTTCCAGCTCCATAACCTGCTTTTGCATTTTATTTGACAACAGTGTCAGTTTTTTCACCTCCTCTTCCTGCAGCAAGGTCCTTTCATTTACTGTTCCAACCGACTCTGCCGCCTTCTGGGTCACCTTCGAAATGCTTTCCATGCTTTTTAACGCCGCTTCCTTTTGGGTTCCCATGCTCACAGCGCTGTCTGTTATCAAAGAAACCTTTTCCATCAGCTGCTTTAGCTGACTTAGCATATCAGAGAAAGCATTCATCGCATTGTCCACCGATTCATCCTGTCTTCCTATAATTTCCTCCGCCTGCCCCGCAGTCTGCACCACCGCAAGGGTGGTATCTGAAATGTCCCCTACAATATTGCCAATTTCCTGGGTTGCCGTCATCGTCTGATCCGCCAGCTTTCGAATTTCCTCTGCAATCACCGAAAACCCCTTCCCTTGCTCCCCGGCCTTGGCCGATTCTATAGAGGCGTTTAGAGACAACAATGCCGTTTCATCTGCAATTCCATAGACCGCGTGGATAATCTGGTGGATTTTTTCTGATTTTTCCTGCAGCTGTCTGATGGACTCCAGGATGCTGTAGGTAATCCGGGAGGTTTCTTTTGCCCTCTTCTTTAAAGAATCAATAGCTTCCCCGCTGTTTTGGATATAGGTCTTTGTGTTCTCTGTGATGGTTCCGATATCCCGGGCCTTCTCTGCCACCTCGCCAATCTGCTCTGCCAGTCCCTCCAGCCGCATACAGCAGGAGGCAGTATCCTTTGCCTGATTGGACATTCCCTCCTCCAGACTTCCCATGACGTCCGTAATAAGCCTGGTAGCTTCCTTTATGGAAAAAGAGGAGGCGTTTACCAGGTTTGCAGAATCCGACACCCCTCCCCCCAGCTTCTTGATTCTGGAAAGCAGTGCCGAGACACCATCCAGCATCCTGTTCATCTGGTCGGAAAGCCGGGCGAACTCCTTTTCCCCTCTGACCTGCATCCGCACATCCATATTCCCTTGTGCAATCAGGTTCATATTCTGAACCATATGCTGCACCGTCCGCTTCATTCCAAGAGAAATCCCCAGCGCAATTACAAGGGCAAGCACACTGGAAGCAAGCAGCGCCCCTACGGTCACATATTGGATTCCTGACACCTGGCTGGACAGCAGCTCGTTCGGAATCAACACACAGGCCATGGCCCTGGTATCCCCGATCCTTCGATAAATAAACAGATTCCCTGTTCCTCCAAAGACCACGTCCTCAATTGTGCCGCTTTTGTCCCCTCCGCCAACTGCAGTCTGATAAAACTCTGATTCATACAGACCCTCTAAGGAGCCGCCGTCCTGACGAATCACTCTTCCGTCTTCTGTCACAAACACAACGCTGCTGCCCTCCCCGGGAACCGCCTTTTCCAAAATCTCCTGGATAACCTCTTTATCGATGTCGATTAAAACAGCCGCGTCCGTCCTGTAAAACTGCTTCACCATCCTGACGGCATAGCTGTCTTTGTCCACGCCGAACATATCATCTATTTCCGGAATCTGGCCAAACCACAAAAAGGATTGACTCTCGGCCAGCGCCTCCTGCCCCTGTGCCGTCTCCAAGAAGGCGGAATATGTTTTTTCCAAAGATTTACTCTCAGTAGAAAGGGAGGGGGCCTGATCTGAAAGCAGATACAGGTTGCTGATAAATAAGTCTGCGCTCGCCTTATTAATCAGCGCCGTCCGGGTTCTGCTGTAATAGGATATCTGATCTCCTTGGGACATCCTGCCGCTTAGGTAGTTTCCCATTTCCGCGTCCGCCAGATAGGTCACAGCCTGTGCAGAGGCATTTTCAAGGCCATACTCTATGTACTCTCCAAGCATATCTAAGGACTGCATGGCAGAGGCCTTATAGCTTTCCATAATAGCCCTTGCCGCTACCGTATAGGATAAAAGCCCTACTACAAGAATACACACTGCCAGTACGCCGTAGGACAGCAAAAGCTTTGTGGTTATGTTAATTTTCTTTCCCACCTTTTTCCTCACATTCTTCTGTTCCCCATCAGCCCTTTACTGCTCCCACAATACCGTTCGCAAAGCTCCTCTGCAATACCAGAAACAGAATTCCTGTGGGGAGAGAGCAGATCAGCACACCCAGCATCAGCACACCATAATCTATGCTGTAGCCCACCGAAAGATTGGCCACCATCATGGGCATGGTCTGGGATGTGCCAGACATCATGATAACCCTGGGCCATAGGTAATTGTTCCAAGCGTTCATAAAGGTCACTGTCATTGCCGCAGCATAGGTAGATTTCATGGTTGGCATAAATATAGTCGCAAATATTCTCAATTCCCCTAATCCATCAATTCTGGCCGCCTCTATAATCTCTGTTGGAAAAGATCTGGCGCTCTGGCGAAACAACATAATCAAAAACGGTGTGGAAATCGTAGGCAGCACATACGCCACCCACGTGCTCTGCAGATGCAGCCCTGTAAACATTTTAAACAGCGGAATCAGCGTTGCCGCAAAGGGCACCATCATGGCAAGCAGCAGAATGGACATCAGTCTGTCTTTTGCCTTGTCATGGTATATTTCAAACCCGTAACCGGCAATGGAGCAGACCACTAAGGAAAGCAAGCTTAAAACGCTGGAGTAAAACAGAGAATTTCCAAATGCCCTTCCCACATTCTGCTGTTCCAGCAGTTTTTCAAGATTATTGAATAAATTCACGCCAAAAATCAGCCTGCCGCCCAGGATATCCGTGCTATTGTTGGTAGCCGCCGCGATCATCCAGTACAGGGGAAACACCGAGAGAAAGGAAACTACGGTCAAAACAGCATACGCCGCCAGATTTTTCAATTTTCTCATCTCTTATCACCTACTTTCATCTGAATAAACGACAATATGGCAACCAGTATAAATATCACATATGACATGGCGGCAGCATATCCAAATTGAGGATTGTATTCAAAGGAGGCTTTGAAAATGTAGTGGGACATTGTCAACGTGGAATTAGCCGGACCGCCGTTTGTGAGATTTACGGATTCATCAAACAGCTGCAGCGTTCCATTGATGGACATAATTGTGGTCAAAAGAATCGTTGGCCTAAGCAGCGGCACTGTAATTTTCATAAACACCTTTACAGGCCCTACCCCGTCAATTCTCGCCGCTTCATATAAGGAATCATCTATATTTTGAAGCCCGGCCAGATAAAAGACCATATTATAGCCGGTCCAACGCCAGATTAACGCGATAATAAGAATCACCTTCGCCGTTTCCACCTGCCCCAGCCAGTTGATTCTGGAGCTGATCAGCCCCATGTTCAGCAGAATCGTATTGATATACCCATCGTAGGCAAATAATGTCTTGAAAATAATAGAGTAGGAAACAAGCGCCGTACAGCAAGGCAGGAAAATTGCCGTTCTGAAAAACGCCTTACATTTTAAATCCTTTTTATTTAACAGGGAAGCCAGAACAATGGCCAGAAAAAGCATAATCGGAACCTGAATAATCAGATAAAAAAAGTTATTTGTCAGCGCCGTCCTGAAAACGGAATCCTCCAGCAGCCTCTTATAGTTGCTCAGTCCGCCCCACACCTGGTTATTGCCGATGCCTGTTTTAAAAGAAAGTATCAGCGCCTGGATCATGGGATAAAAGTTCATGGCAAAAATAAGCAATGTTGCCGGAAGCAGAAACACCCAGCCTGTAATATTATATTTTTGATTTACGGTTAAAGATTTTTTTGGGGAGCTCATACTTATTCCTTTCTCCAAAAAATATCCGAAGGATTGCCAAAGCCTTCAATCCTTCGGATAGTAATCGGTCAATCCTACTGTCCAATATTGAATTCCACAGTGGCCTGTGCTTCGGCAATCGCAGAATCTAAATCGGTGGTTCCGCCAAGTACATTCGCAAGAGCCACACCCAATGCTTCCTTTTCCTCCGACCAGTAAATTCCCTTGTTCACTGTAGGAATCATGCTGCCGTATGATACAATCTTGGAGTAAATCGCCTCCCCGCCAAAGTAATCGGAGGTTTGATTATAGGCCTCACTGTCCGCAGCCGGAAGATAGGTTGCAATAGCGCCCAGGTCTGTCAATATCCTGTCATAAAATTCAGTGCTTCCTGCCCATGTGGTGTTAAAAAAGTCAACTGCCAGATCGTAGTTGCTGCATGTTGAGGAAATCGCCCATGTAGAGCCGCCCTGTGCAGAATAATTGGCTGCCCCATCATAATCATTTAGCTTAGGCATATTGGTTACGGCCCAGTTGCCTTCCTGCTCTGCCTGATCGGTAGACATGATCGTCGCACAAATCCAGGAGCCATTAATGGTTCCCACTACAGTTCCGTTATTAATAGAGCCCTGATAGCCCGACCAGTCCGTCTGTTCCTGAAGAATTCCTTTTTGAACCAATTCCATATATATGTTCATGGCATATTTTAAGCCGTCATTGTCCACAAGGGCAATATTCCCCTGCTCGTCAAAAACAGAAATGCCGGCGGACTGCAGAATCATATTCAAAAGATCCGGTTCTCCCTGTACATTGGTAAGCATAGGCATACCGGTCTTGGCCAGCACATCCTCACCGATCGCAATAAACTCATCCCAAGTGATATCAGTCAGGTCATCAATGGTATAGCCTGCCTGTTCCAGATAGTCTGTTCTGTAGCATGCGATTACTGTGTTGCTGTCATAGGGCACACCGTAATTTCTTCCGCCGCTTACCGAATTCGCCACCTTAGAGGCCGCGAAATCAGAAAAATTAATTCCCGAATCTGTCAGGTCTGCAAATACCTCGGGATAATTCTGCAGATACTTTGCAAATACCTGATCGTCCATTAAGAAAATATCCGGAAGAGCGTTCAGTTCTCCGCTCATGGCATAGGTCTGTACCAGAGTCTGGATATCGCTTGAAACAGTCTCTACCACATCGATTTTTACACCCGGATGATCCGCTTCATAAATCTCTCCCGCCGTCTTCATGGCGTCCACGTTAAAGGAATCCCAGCACCACACCGTCAAGGTCTGCTCCTGCGTGGCTTCCGCCCCTTCCTGTGAGCCGCTCTCCGACACCTGCGTACTCTGCTGCGCTGCTTCACCGGAAGAAGTGGTTTCTTCTGTCTGGCCGCAGGCTGCGAAAGATACCGCCATAGCAGCCGTTAAAAGCGCTGTGATGATTTTTGTCTTCATAAAATAAACCTCCCATATATATGTTTTTGCTTTTGTAGTCTTATTCTAGCATTGGCGGGAGCGTTTCAAGTAGAAATATCTTTGTACTTTTTTTTCAGAATTTAGGAAACAAACAATTTGATTTGCACTTTTTTTATTTTTTTTCAAATAATTAGGAAAAGCAGTGATGAGACTTATTCTCTCACCACTGCTTCCGCCTTCATCTGCACCTTCTGCAGGCATTGCTCCAAATTTCCGTCAATCAGGGCCTCCTGAAATTCTTCCTCTAAAATATCTTCAATTTCATAGGTTTTACTGCCGTAATTTACCGTTTGGATTTCATCGGCCATCCCTGTAAGCAGTTTTGTCACCTGCTGATTCCCAAAGAAAGGGTCCTCCGCTTCATAGTTGGTAAAAACAGAGGGATTCTTTACTGCCGGCACAATGCCGATCTCGCTGATCAGCCTGTCTGTAAATTCATCATTTTCACCAAACATAGAAACCATAAACTCCGTGGCCGCCTGACTGTTTCGAGAGTTTTTTAGTATGTACCAAGCACTGCCGCCCACGTTAGAGGCGGCAGCCGCATTCTCATTCTGCGCTACAATGGGAATCGGCGCCACCCGCCACAATCCCGCTTGTTCCTGATTTTCCTTAATACTGGAAATAATCCATCCGCCGCTTAAAACAGTGGCGACCTCCCCCTTTTGAAAGGCCGATATGAATTCATTCCATCCATTTACGCTTTTTCCGATATTACATGACAGCAGTTCCCGGTAAATCTCCAGAGACTGTTTTAATGCTTCATTTTCTTGAACATCTACAGTGCGGCCGTCCTGCTTTACATACCAGCTTCCATTGCTCTGCATAATAAGCCGCACCAGAGGGAAATCCGTGGGGTCTAATGTAAGCATGGGAATTCCCGTTTCCGCATAAACGTTCCTCCCAATTTCCATATACTCATCCCAGGTCAAATCCTGCATATCCGCTTCGGTATATCCTGCCTTTTTTATAATATCTATCCTGTAAAAAAGAGCGGCGGTTCCGCTGTCAAAGGGAATTCCATACATCCGGCCATTTCTGGAGCACAGCTTCACCTTGAAATCTGCAAATTTGTCATAGTCAATCTCATCCGTCAAATCCACAAATTCATCCTCATACAGCACCAACACCTGCTGAACATCATAGTCCTCAATCATAATGATATCCGGCAGATTTTCATATAGTCCGGCTGACAAAATATTCTGGGTCTGTGCAAGGATTTCCTCCCTTTCCTTAGTCTCTATCAGAATCTGTACGTCCTCATTCTCTTTTTGGTATTCTGCTGCCGCCATCCGTGCCGCTTTTATATTAAAGGTATCGTCCCAGGCCCAGATAACGATTTCCTGGGCTTTGCTTTCCTGTTCCCGGGGCGCCGCTTCACCGCCGCATCCTGACAGAGAAAACATCCATACAGATATCCAAAGCAAGACAAGTTTATGTATCCTCTTCATCTTTTTCACTCCATTCATGCAGACAGCGCCCTTTACGCTTCCGCTTTTACGCCTCCTGTCTTCTGACCGGCAGAGTAATGACAACCTTGGTCCCCGCCTGTTTTATGCTTTCAATTCTGATGCCGTAGTCTCCGCCATATAAAAGCCTGAGCCTGTCCTGTACATTGTGAATTCCGATTCCGGAAAAATGTTCTTTTTTTGTTTCCTGCCTCACTACCTGCTCTGCCTTATTCTGATCCATCCCAATTCCGTCATCTTCAATACAGATTTCCAGATCCTTCCCCTTTTGTCCCATGAGAATTTGTATGGTTCCTATTCTTCCCGAGGGAAAGGCATGAAAAAAGGAATTTTCAATAAAGGGCTGCAAAATCATCTTGGGAATCAGACAGTCATAACAGTTTTGCGACACATAAAATTCCACCTTGACCGCCTCCCCGTATCTGGTGTGATTGATCAAAATATAATTTTTCAGATTTTCTACTTCCTGAGAAATGGTGATAAACTCATCTGCATTACTGATTGTATTTCGCAGCAGACTAATGAACGCGTCTATCATTTGAATGGTTTTTTCCGTATTATTCTGGTATACCAGCCATTTGATGCTGGCCAGGGTATTATAGATATAATGTGGGTTAATCTGCATCTGCAGCGCTTTGATTTCTGATTTCCTTTGCTCCTTCTGGGTTTTTAAAAGTTCTTCTATATAGTTCTTTATATCATCCAGCATATAATTGTAGGTGGCGGCCAGCTCCTGCACCTCATTCGTCCCTTCCACCGTCATATACTCCGCAAAATTTCCTTTCCGGATCATGGACATTTTCTGCACCAGCTTTGACAAGGGTCTGATGGTCTGGCGCGTAAAGATTAGGCAGACCGTCAGAATCAATATACCGATGCACACACATATCATTACAAGCAAGGGCATATTATACAGCTGGTCCAGCGCCAGATTATTATCCGTCACTCCGTACAAGCTGCAGTCTAAATAAGATAGCTCCCGGTGCATAACAGTATAATTTCCCTCATCTGTGTTCACAACAAATCGATTCTGCCCCCTATCTTCAGCCTGACGGTACCACTGTGTTTCCAGCCTGGATCCCACTGCTTTCCTGTCATCTGAGCATATTACAATCCCCTGGCTGTCCACCAAGTACAAGGAGGTATAATCCGTTGTAAAATAGTCGTAATATTTTTTCATGTCATCCAGGGTCAATGTAAGGAGAACCACTGCATATATTTCCTTACTTTCCTGAAAATACAATGCCTTTGACACAATAATCACATCGGAATCCATCGCTGTGGCGGTAAATGCGCCGTGAGAAAAGGTATAGTGCATTCTTTCCGGTTCCTCTATGGTCAGCCTGACAATATCACTTTGCAGAATATCTGCATCGCTCATGGAAATGGTTTCTGTCCTGGATAAATAATGCTTTCCGTTCATGCCAAGCACCAGAATGCTGGGACGCTCCATATCCGCGGGTTTCTTTTGCTCCAAATCCTTTTCCATCTGATAGATATTCTGAAAGGTCTGCACATTGTCCAAATCCTCCTCCCCATTCAGATAGAGACGAAACGCCCAGCTGGAATCAATCGCACTCATCATATCCTGCAGACTCTCATGAAGATCGTTTAATTCCTTTTCCACCTGCTCAAACACCTTTTCCTGGGATTTTCCATAAGTTTCTGTAAAAGCATCCTGAGACATGGCAAGCACTACTGTGCTTACGGTTACCGCAATCAAAAAAATTCCCAGCATAACCATGAATACGATGCGGCCCTGAAAGCTGTTGGCACAGTTCTTAAAATTTTTCTTCATAATAGCGGCTCCTTCTCCATAAGGATGGAGTTTTTCCTGTGACCCTCTTAAATACCCGGCAGAAATAGCTGTGCTCTGAATATCCCACCTCGCTGCTCACCTGAGAAATCGAAAGATCGCTTTCCTCCAGCAGTCTGCAGGCCTTTTCTATCCTCAGACGATTTAAGTAGTCGCTGAAGCCCTCCTTCATCTGCTGATTGAAATACGCCGACAGATAATGGTAATTGAAATTAAACTCTTCTGCCAAATCTTCTAATTTTAAATCCTCCTGATAGTTTCTGGATATGTACTGCAGCATTTTTTCTATTCTCTCATCATTGGAAACGGCGCTTCGTCCTGACATTTCCCTCAGCCCGTTTAAAACCGTCTCCATAGCCTGTCGGTAATCCCCCTCATATGCCGCCTGATTAATTTTCTTAAAGCATTCGTATCGGTAATTATCCTTTTCCTCATCGGAAAGCTGCAAAAAGTCCATATAATGATATATCATGTTTTTTATCTGGTTCTTTAAACCATATACATCCATCTGCACATCAAGGGCAGCGTCATTGTACTTCTGCAGCAGATATAAGGCTTCTCCATACTGCTTTCCTGATAAGAGCTGATTGTACCTGAAAAAATCAAATTTTACCGTTTCCGTATTGCCAGAGCGCTCCCTTGTGCCGTCCACGGCCAGAAAATTCGTTCCCTGATAGTAAAAGGCCTTGTCTACATTTTTCATGATATCTTTCTGATAAACCTCATACAGTTCATCAAGCCTTGCAAAAGATCTGCTGTAAACCCCCAAAATACGATCACATAAAACTGCCAGCTGTCCATTCATCTTTTCCACCATCTGAAGCAGGCTTTTTTGGGCAGACAGCTCATAGCAAAAAATGATGCACAGCATTTCTTCCCGCAGCATAACCCTGACTTTCTGTACGTTCTCAAATCCAAGGAGCTCTCTTTCTACCTTTTTATAGAGAATATCCGACATATCCCAGCCATTTTCATTTGTGATCTTTATATTCACGGCATATATTCGAAAATAGGGCAGTGTAAAGCAATGGGAAAGCTCTTCCAGATTCAGCTCCTTGTCATGACCCAGAAGATATCTTTCTATGATTCTTTCATAGCTGATGCTTCCCCTGTTCGCCTGCAGCTTATAGCCGGGAATCCGTTCCGACACCTTATGCAGAATCCTGATCAATTCATCCTGATTCAACGCAGGCTTTAAAATATAATCTGCCGCTCCGTTCATCAGCGTGCGCTTGACATATTCAAAGTTGTCATATCCGCTCAGTATAATGATCTGAATCTGCGGATACATTTTATGCAGCACCTCAGAAAAATCAACGCCATCCATCAGAGGCATAACAATATCACAGATAATGATATGGGGCTGCAAGGCATCAATCAGTTTCAACGCTTCATTTCCATTGGTAGCCTCTCCCACAATCTCATAGCCTTCCTGCTCCCAGTCAATCATGTACTTCAGACCCTGTCTCATGATGTATTCATCATCTACAATCAATACCCTGACCATATTTTACCTCTGTCTCTGAGAATTCGTTTCTGTATCAATCATTATAGCAATTATTTTATGCAACTGAAAGTCAAAGGGAAAACTTACAAAAAAAATATAAAAAACCTAAAATTTTATTATTTTATATAAAAGCAGCAGCCATCCCGGCACAGGCAGATTTTGCCGGAAATAACTGCTGCTATTACTTGCTGCTTTATTTGCCGTTTTATCTTTTATCTGCTTACTGCTCCATCTGCCTGCCCAGAAAGCCGGCAGCTGAAAGCACAAGCTTTTGTTCCACCTCTCCCATCTTCCCCTTGTTGTCATTTTCCAAAAGCATCACGCTTCCAATCACATCTCCCTCACAGATAATGGGAGCGATTGCCTGATGCTGATACTCCTCGCCCGCCTCATCGCAAATACCGATAAAATTTCTGTCGCCTCTTGACGCCACCAGCATTTCGCGGTGGTTGACCTTCTCCTCCAGCTGTCTGCCAAGGCTCTTTCCCACAAGCTGCTTATAGCCGCCTGCCGCCGCAATAAACTGATCCCTGTCTGCAATCAGCGCCGCATGCCCCGATACCTGGGCCAGGCTTTCCGCATACTGTTTTGCAAAGGTGGACATCTCTCCAATGGGCGAATACTTTTTTAAAATAATCTGGCCCTCTCTGTCTGTAAAAATCTCCAGGGGATCGCTCTCCCTGATATGCAGTGTTCTGCGAATTTCCTTTGGAATCACAATTCTGCCCAAGTCATCAATCCGCCTGACGATTCCCGTAGCTTTCATATAAAAATAAACCTCCATTTACTCTAATAGTATTGATTAGTAAAAATTTGCTCTGCAACTATTATCTGTAAATGAAGAAATATTATTCTTTCGCTTGCCAGGTTTTGTAGTATAATGAATAAATAAAATCTGCATCCGGAGGACGATTATGAATCAGAAAAAAGCAAATTATTCCATTTTGCTCTATAGACTTTTGCCACTCATTCTCATAGGGCTTGGTGCCCTTTTGCGCTTTGCCTGCTTAGGCGTTGTGCCTGGCGGCATCCATCAGGATGAAAGCTTTTCTGTTTTAAACGCACTGGGCCTTTTGCATGAGGGCACAGATACAGCCGGAAGAGTTATGCCCGTTTATTTGTCCGACTGGGGTGACGGACAGAGCGCCCTCTATTCCTGGCTTTTGATTCCCCTCTTTGCCTTAAACGGCGGAAGCTTCAATCTTTTCCTGGCCAGGCTTCCACAGGCAGCCGTTTCCGTTTTCACCCTGTGGAGCGTCTACTGGCTGATCAAGCGGATGTTTGGAAAAAATGCCGGATTATGGGCTCTTTTTTCTCTGGCCATATGCCCCTGGCATATTATGATGTCCAGATGGGGCCTGGATGCCAATCTGGCTCCCGGCTTTCTGATTTTTGGACTGACCTTTTTTATCAAAGGCCTGGACAAAAAGCCCTTCCTTCTTGTGTCCGCCTTTTTCTATGGCCTGAGCCTATACTGCTATGCAGTGATCTGGCCCATTGTGCCCATCATGCTGCTTTTGCAGATTGTATACAGCCTGCGCCATAAAAGGCTTTCCATCGACAAATGGGGGCTTTTGTCTGCGCTGCTTTTGTTTTTGATGGCCCTGCCCCTTCTGCTTTATGTGATGGTAAACTCCGGTCTCATTCCTGAAGTTACCCTTCCCTTTCTGACCATCCCAAGGGCCAGCGGCTACAGGGGTTCCGAAATCGCCCTTCTCCCCAGCGAGATGTGGAGCAACCTAAAGACTGCCCTGCGCCTTTTGCTGTTCCAGAACACAGGCAGCCCCTACGATATCCTGCTTCCCTGGGGACTCTTTTACGATATCGGAAGAATTTTTATAGCAGTCGGTGCGGTTCTGCTGCTGGTAAAGCTTGTAAAGTCCTTTCTGCGCAGAGAATTCGCATGGGAATATTTTCTGTTCGTCCAGCTTTTGGGCGGCGGCATTGTGTGCCTGTTAGTCACCGCCAGACTCCACCAGGTCAACGCCCTGTTTATTCCTCTGGTTCTGTGCGAAGCCTACGGACTTTGGAATACCGCAGCATTTCTGCTGAAGAAAAGGGCAGTCATCGGCCGGGTTTTCACCTCAGCCGTCGCCGCCCTTTACCTGGTCTGTCTGGTTTTGTTCCAGCGAGACTATTATACTGACTATAAAGATACCGTGAACGCTTATTTTGCCATTGGCATAGAGGAATGTGTGGCTTACGCCTTAGAGCAGTGTGAGGAAAAGGGCATTGACACCATTACAGTCGAGAAGGGCGCTCAATGGCCCCGGCTTTTGCTCTACACAAATACACTGC
This sequence comes from Candidatus Acetatifactor stercoripullorum, assembly GCF_944382095.1. Lineage (NCBI taxonomy): Bacteria > Bacillati > Bacillota > Clostridia > Lachnospirales > Lachnospiraceae > Acetatifactor > Candidatus Acetatifactor stercoripullorum. Next base: position 32,040 of record NZ_CALWMU010000005.1, on the reverse strand, counting down.
CCTCAGAATATCTGGAGAATGTGGTGTACGATACGCCCCCCGCTCCCGCTTCCTTTGAAACCCACGGCATCCATGTGAACACCCGTATCAACTATGACGCCATAAACAGCCACAGCATCTACATCATTTATTATACCGATGTACCCGTCTTTGAAGAGGACTTTACCCTGACACAGTTCTACGACTGGTATGTGGCCGTGCCCAAAGCATGACGGTGCATTATCGATCCATTTCGGCAATGCGGCCTGTGGACTTGTGCTCCTTGATAATACCCTCGATCTCCTTTAAATCCGTACACAAAAGGTCTCCGGGAATGGTGTTTTTCAGTGCGCTGATGGCATTGCCGTACTCCAGCGCCTTCTGATACTGGCCCTCATGGGCCAGAAGGCCATAGAGAACGCCGGATATGTAAGCGTCGCCGCTTCCGATGCGGTCCACCACCTCAATATCCGAGTAAGGAGCCTCCTCATAATAGGTGTCATCCTTTGCGCTGTAAATGATGGAGCCAAAGGTATGACGCTTGGGGCTGTGCACAATACGCTGGGTGGAGGCCACGATGGAGATGGGGTACTCTTTTGTAAAGCTCTTCATAATGCTTTTTGCGTCCCCCTCCTTTAAGAAGGTCAGACGGGCCGTATCCTCAGAGCAGAAGAAAATATCCACATAGGGAAGGATGGATTCAATACATTCCTTCGCCTCCGCCCCGGTCCACAGATTCCCCCTGAAATTCACATCAAAGGAGATCACCGCCCCCTGGGCCTTAAAGCGCTTCATCATTTCGATGGCCGTCTCCCTGCACTGGGCGCCGAGAGCCAGGGTAATTCCGCTGGTGTGAAAGCAGCGGGCCGCAGAAAACAGCTTCTCATCGTAATCGTCTATGGAAATTTTATTGACAGAGGTATTTTTCCTGTCGTAAACAATACGGGGCTTGCGGGGATATGCTCCGTTCTCGTAATAATAGACACCCAGACGCGCGTCCTTGTCATCGTCATATACCAGATAATCGTCGCTGACTCCGCAGAGACGCACACGGTTCTTAATATACATACCGAGATCGTTTGCAGGCAGCTTGGAGATAATTCCGCACCGAAGCCCCAGCATAGCCGCACCGGTAATGGCATTCAGCTCCGCTCCCCCGGCCTGCTTGCTGAAGGTATCTCCCCTGGTCAGTCTCTCATTGTCAGGCGGAGACAGCCTCAGCATAATTTCTCCCAGAGAAAGCAGATCAAATTCTCTCTTCATTTTCCAAATCCTCCCTTGTGCTATTCCGTGCAGATTCGCTCTGCATTTTCATATTAACTATATCACATTCTCCGGCGCAAGGTAAAGATATGGGGCAGTAGTTAAAAAATTAACACTGCGGTTTGTCCGGCCTTAGTTTTCTTCCACGTATTCTCTATACTCCTGCTCGCTGGCAAACAAAATGTAGCTTCCCGCCACGTATCCCATGTATCCGCTTGCTGTAACGTATCCTTTCATTATAATACCTTCCTTTCAGAATCTGTGTTTTCTTGTTCTGAAAAGAAGGTATCATATTTTGAGTCCTATAATCCGTACTCAATCAAGCAGGACTTTCATTTCTTCCAGCAGCTTTTCCGTTTTTTCCAAGAGAAGCTCCGCGTCGGTTTCCACAAGCCCTGTCCTCTTATATTTGTAGGTAAAAAAGGGATTCCCATATGCGGTAAAGGTCAAATCCTTTCCAATCTTTTTCAGAAGATCGGGAATGCCTGCAGGATTTATGCCCGCATCCGGCCGAAAGGTAAAGGTAATTCTTTCATTTTTCCCCTTTATCTCCGTCATGGAAAGCCCATGGGCTCCCACGCGGATCAAAGCGATGCGCAGCAGATTGTCCACGGATTTTGGAATTTCTCCAAAGCGGTCTAAAAGCTCATCCTTCATGTCGTCCCGCTCCTTTTCATTCTCAATCCCCGCAATCCGCTTATAGATATCCAGCTTCTGCACCTCATTGACAATATAGGAGGGGGGAATAAAAGCGTCCACATCCAGATCGATGACCGTGGAAAAATCGGCGGTAGTAGATATTCCTTTTAAATTCTTTACCGCATCGTTAAGCATCTTGCAGTACAGATCATACCCTACAGCCTCCATGTGTCCATGCTGCTTCACCCCTAACAGATTACCGGCCCCTCTGATTTCCAGATCACGCATGGCGATCTTAAAACCGCTGCCCAAATCCGTAAACTCCCTGATGGCAGCCAGCCGCTTTTCCGCCACCTCCTTTAAAAGCTTATCCCGTTTGTACATTAAAAAGGCGTAAGCGGTGCGGTTGGAGCGCCCCACCCGGCCTCTGAGCTGGTAAAGCTGGGACAGCCCCAGCTGGTCGGAGTCGTGAATGATCATGGTATTCACATTAGAGATATCAAGCCCCGTCTCTATGATGGTGGTGGAAACCAGAACGTCAATCTCTCCGCCGATAAAGTCAACCATAATGCGTTCCAGCTCATGCTCTCTCATCTGCCCGTGGGCAAAGGCTACATTTGCCTCAGGCACCAGCTTTGCAATGGCTGCGGCCACATCCGCAATGTTGTTGACTCTGTTGTAGACATAATACACCTGGCCTCCTCTGGCCATCTCACGCACAATGGCCTCCCTGACCATCTCCTCGTTGTATTCCATACAAAAGGTCTGTATGGGAAGCCGGTCTCCCGGCGCCTCCTCCAGCACACTCATGTCACGGATACCGATCAGGCTCATATGCAGGGTTCTGGGAATGGGGGTTGCCGTCAGGGTAAGCACATCCACATTCTCCTTCAGCTTTTTGATTTTCTCCTTGTGGGCCACCCCGAAACGCTGCTCCTCATCGATGATCAAAAGCCCCAAGTCCTTAAATTTTACATCTTCGGACAGAATTCTGTGGGTGCCGATCACAATATCCACCAGGCCCTTCTGCAGGTCTGTCAGCGTCTTTTTCTGCTCTGCAGGCGTCCGGAAACGGCTCATCAGATCAATACGGACAGGGAAATCCTTCATTCTCTGCACAAAGGTATTATAATGCTGCTGGGCCAATATGGTAGTGGGCACCAGATAGGCCACCTGCTTTCCCTCCTGCACCGCCTTAAAGGCGGCCCGGATGGCAATCTCAGTCTTACCGTAGCCCACATCTCCGCAGATCAGGCGGTCCATAATCTTTTTGCTCTCCATATCCGCCTTAGTATCCGCGATGGCCGCAAGCTGATCCTCCGTCTCCTCAAAGGGGAACATCTCCTCAAACTCCCGCTGCCACACAGTATCCTTTCCATACTGATAGCCCTCGCTCTGCTGGCGCAGCGCATAAAGCTCCACCAGATCCTTTGCCACCTCATTCACAGCGCCCCTTACCTTTGTCTTGGTGCGCTCCCACTCCTTGGTGCCAAGCTTGTTTAGCTTCGGCTTTTTGGCGTCGGCTGAGGCATATTTCTGGATTACGTCAAGCCCCGTTGCAAGAATGTAAAGGTTTCCGCCGTCACGATACTCAATCTTGATGTAATCCTTCACCACATTGGACATTTCCACTTTTTCAATACCGCGGTAAATCCCCAGACCGTGGGTTTCATGAACCACATAGTCTCCCACCTTAAGCTCGTTGAAATCATTGATCTTCTGTCCCTGATACAGCCTTTTTTTCTTTTTCTTCTTTTTTTCCGCCCCGAAAATATCCGTCTCCGAAAGAACCACAAATTTCAGCATGGGATATTCAAAGCCCTTGTTCACATGACCATAATAGGTCATGACCTCCCCGGGAATCACCTCCCGCATGGGGTCCTCCGTATAGATGGCGGGAATCTCCTGATCTCTTAAATCCTCCGCCAGACGCCTGGCTCTGGTGCGGGAGCCTGATAAAAGCAGTACCCGATAGCCCTTTTTGCGGTACTGCTTCAAATCCCGCACAAGGGCTTCAAAGCTGTTGTTATAGGGAGCCAGATTCCTGGCGTTTACATCCAGCTTCTTCTCCGGCTTGAAATAAGCGCTTCTGCCGTCCATGGTGGAGATTGTGACTACGCAGCCCTTCTGTAAGCCTGCCGCCACCTGCTCGCCGCTGTACAAAATGTTCATCTGGCCCGGAAGCGCATACCCCTTCCCGGCCCTCTGCTCCATGCTCTCCCGAAACTCCAGCTCCACAGCGTCCGCCTGCTCCTTAAGCCTGGCAGGCTCATCCAGGAAAAAGACAGGCCGCTCCTTCACCATTTTCAAAAGCAGCTCCGGCAGCGTCACCGTATCCTCATAAAAGTAGCGGACATATCCCTCCACGTTGGCCAGGTTTTGAACTTCCAGAAGCTCCTCTCTAAGCTGTGCCGTCTGGGAGGCAATTCTGTGAGCCGCCTCGGGCTGATGGGCGTCCCGGAAAATTTTTTCCTGCCTGAGCGCTTCCTTTTCCAGTCTGGAAAGACCTTCTTTTATGCGTTCCTTTGACAGCACAAACTCTGTAGCCGGATAAATACAGATATCCTCCAGCTTTTCGATAGATCGCTGGCTTAAAATATCAAAGCTGCGGATGGACTCCACCTCGTCTCCCCACAGCTCAATTCGATAGGGATTTTCCTCTGTCAGGTCAAAAATGTCCACAATGCCGCCTCTGACAGAAAACTGACCGGGGCTTTCCACCTGATAGGTCTTCTCATACCCCATCTCCACCAGACGTGCTGCAAGCCAGGCCTCATCCAGGGTCCCTCCGCGCCCCACCGAAATCCGGTCGCCCTCCTCCCAAAAAACCTGGGGCGTCATAAGCGCGGCATAGGTGGTGACGATGGTCACCGGCTTTTTCTCCATCAGCCGCCGCAGCGTGCGTATCCGCTCTCTGATCAGCTGATTGCCATGGATATCCGCCTGAAAAAATATCAGATCCTTGGCCGGATACAGCATGGCATTCCGGTCATAAAATTTGTACTCCTCATAAATTTCCCTGGCCTTTAAGTCATTATAAGTAACGATGACCTTATACTTCAGGCCATCGCTCAAACCATAGATCATATGAAGCTTTTGGGAATCCACACACCCGGTCAGAGCTATGACGCCAGCTCCTCTCCCAAGCATCTGCTTCGTCTCCTGATATTCCGCCAATTCCGCAAGCGGCGCAAGTAATGCCTGCATATCCTGCCTCCCATCCACCTCACACAGCCGAAGATTCCTCTAAATCTCCGGCCTTTTGATTAAACGCATTCATAGCGGCGTCCGCATCCCGGGCGATCACCATCCGTATGGCCTCTGCCGCTCTTAACGCCGCCTTGTCCATGACGCCGCGCTCTTTATCGGTAAAATGTCCCAGCACATAATCCGCCAGATCATATCCCTTTGGCTTTTCGCCCACTCCCATTTTCACCCGGATAAATTCTTCCGTGCCCAGGCGTGCAATGATGTTTTTCAGTCCGTTATGTCCCCCGGCGCTTCCCTTTTTACGAATCCGTATCTGTCCCGGCTTAAGGCTGATGTCATCCGATATGACGATCAGATCACTGGTCTCATCCACTTTGTAATAATCCACAAGCTCCTTTACGCTGTCTCCGCTCAGATTCATAAAGGTCTGGGGCTTTGCCAGAATACATTTTTGTCCCTCCACATAGCCCTTGCCGATCACAGCCTTGTGCTTCTTCTCCAGGACGCCGATCTTTTCCTGCCCGGCCAAAACGTCTATCACGTCAAATCCAATATTATGTCTTGTATTTTCATAGGTTTTTCCGGGATTTCCCAGTCCCACTATAATATACACCGATACACCCGCTTTCTGCATTTTTACGTGCATTGGTATTGTCTCATTTTTTTGCAAAAAATACAAGTGCCTTGGAAAAAGCAGCACAAAAAGGAGAGGCTGTGCGCCAGCTTCAAATTTCAGCCGGCAGCACAGCCCCCCCTTACTCTCCAGAATACCTATTTACTCATACTCCCTGTCAGGCTCCTCCAAGGCTCTTTCATACCTCTCAATCACAATACTTTGAATGGCTTCCCTGGTAGTGGAATTGATTGGATGTGCGATATCACGATATTCTCCATCCGTTGCCTTTTTACTTGGCATTGCAATAAACAATCCTTTTTCCCCCTCAATCACCTTGATATCATGCACCACGAATTCATCGTCTAAGGTGATAGATACAATAGCCTTCATTTTTCCTTCTTTTGTTATTTTGCGAACACGAACATCTGTTATCTGCATAAGGCATCCCCCTGGTCTGTTAATCTTTTGCTAAATGACATACCTTTCATTGCGCTCCACAACAATCTTAATTTCACCCTCGCCCACATAATGAGAGTTTGCGCGTATGGTGTCCCGGCTTTCCACGATACAATTTTCAATGTAGGTGTTGTCCCCGATATAGACATCATTTAAAATGATGCTGTTCTTAATTACACAATTATTGCCCACGTAGCTTTCCTTAAAGATTACGGAGTTCTCAACAGTTCCGTTGATAATACATCCGCTGGAAATCAGGCTGTTTTTGATATGTGCTCCCACATTGTACTTTGCAGGCGGCAGATCATCCACTTTAGAATAAATATCAGGATACTGCTTGAAGAAATAATCCCGCACATCGGCCTTTAAAAAATCCATGTTGGTGTTGTAATAGTCCTCTACCGACGCGATGTTTCTCCAATAATCCCGCATCTTGTATCCGTAGATTCTCTTGATATCCTTATAGCGGATCAGGATATCCCTTACAAAATCATACCGGTCCTCTTCCGCACACTTCTCGATCATTTCTATCAGAAGTCTGCGGCGTATCACGTAGATTCCGCAGGAGATTGTGCTTGTCTTTGCCTTTAAGGGCTTCTCCTCAAACTCCTCGATGCGGCTCTCCTCATTCATGCGCACCGTGCCAAAACGCTCTATATCCGAGCCCGGCTCCATATCCCGGCACACCACCGTGATATCCGCCTTTTTATCAATATGGTATTCCAGCACCTTGTTGAAATCCATCTTGTAAACGCCGTCTCCGGAAGAGATAACCACATAGGGTTCATGACTGTTTTTTAAGAAGCTTAAGTTTTGGTAGATAGCGTCCGCCGTTCCTCTGTACCAGTTGCTGTTGTCCGCCGTCACCGCCGGGGTGAAAACGTAGAGCCCGCCCTGTTTACGTCCAAAGTCCCACCACTTAGAGGAGCTTAAATGCTCATTCAGGCTTCTCGCATTGTACTGCGTGAAAACTGCAACCTTCTGGATATGTGAGTTGGACATATTGCTCAAAGTAAAGTCGATGCTTCGGTAGCTGCCTGCAATCGGCATTGCGCAGATCGCTCTTTTCTGTGACAGTTCCCGCATTCTATGGTTGTTGCCGCCTGCTAAAATAACTCCAATTGCTCTCACTACTATTCACCTGCCTTAATCAATGTTTTGCCGCTTTCCAGCCGGGAGTTCTCGTAATCCTCCGCCGTGGTGGTTCCGAATACCACGGAATTTTTGCCCACGCTGATATCGTTTGGAATTACACTCTTTTCTCCCACGGTTACAATTCCATGATTATAAATATGAGGCGCCGTCTCGTTTTCGGCCTCTTCCCCAACGCCAAGCTTCACCCGGCTGCCGATCTGCACGTTTTCCGCCACAATAGCCTTATTCAGCTCACAGTCCTCGCCGATCACCGTCTGGTTCATGATGATGGAATCCCGGACCACGGTTCCTTTGCCGATGGTAACGCCGCATCCGATCACGGAGTTGTACACCTCACCTGCAATGTCAGAGCCTTCTCCGATAATGCTTCTCTCCACCACACTGGTATCGGCAATGTACTGGGGCGGCAGGATCTCGCTCTTCGTGTAAATTTTCCAATACTCTTCATACAGGTTGAATTCCGGAACAATATCAATCAGCTCCATATTGGCTTCCCAATAGGAATTCAATGTTCCAACATCCTTCCAGTAGCCGGTAAATTCAAAGGCATAGAGAGGCGCTCCTTTTTCATGGCAGTAGGGAATGACATGCTTGCCGAAATCCAAAGCAGGCTGCTCATTCATGGCAATCAGCGCTTCCTTTAAGGTTTTCCAGTTAAAGATGTAGATACCCATGCTTGCCAGATTGCTTCTGGGATGCTCAGGCTTCTCCTCAAACTCTACTATCTTCTTGTTTTCATCGGTAATCATAATGCCGAAACGGCTTGCCTCCTCAATGGGAACAGGCATGACCGCTATGGTAACCTCGGCTCCGTTGGCCTTATGGAAATCCAGCATCACCTCATAATCCATCTTGTATATGTGATCTCCGGAAAGAATCAGCACATAATCAGGATTGAAGCTCTCCATGTATTCCAGGTTCTGATAAATGGCGTTTGCCGTTCCCGTATACCACTCGCTGTTGGAGCTTTTTTCATAGGGCGGCAGAACCGTCACGCCTCCGATGTTACGGTCCAGATCCCACGGAATACCGATTCCGATGTGTGTGTTCAGCCGCAAGGGCTGATACTGGGTCAATACACCCACTGTATCCACTCCGGAGTTGATACAGTTGGAAAGAGGAAAGTCAATAATACGATATTTTCCCCCGAATGCTACGGCGGGCTTCGCGACCTTGGAGGTTAATACTCCCAGACGGCTGCCCTGTCCGCCTGCCAACAACATGGCAATCATTTCTTTCTTAATCATGTCCTCACCTCTATCTAGCCTTTTACCAATTTATTGATGGACTTATTATAGCATATCCACCAAAGAAAGTGAATATTTATTCCTTAAATTTTTTGATTTTTTACATTTTTAATATGTATTTTTTACATTTTTTAAAAATTTACTTGTATTTATTTGTTTATTTTCTCCAATACAACTTGTATTATGTTCTTTTTTATCCCGTCATTTTAAACATTTTCGTTTTCCATTTGTTTTTTGTGTCCCAGGTGTATATAATATAGGTACAATAAATAAAAGGAAGTGCAATCATGTATCAAATAGATTTTTCGCATCCCTCCCGTGTTTATTTTGCCGGAATCGGCGGCATCAGCATGAGCGGTCTGGCTGAAATTCTGGCCGACGCAGGTTTTCAGGTGTCCGGCTCCGACAGAGTAAAAAGCTCCCTGACCCAGACGCTGGAAGCCAGAGGCATTTCCGTGTTTTACGGGCAGCGCCGGGAAAATATCACAGACGACATTGACTGCGTGGTCTTTACCAGCGCCATACACAAAGATAATCCTGAATACATCGCCGCACATGAAAAGAACATACCCTGTCTGACCCGGGCTGAGCTTCTGGGACAGATTATGAAAAATTACAGTACTCCCATAGCAGTCAGCGGCACTCACGGGAAAACCACCACAACCTCCATGATCAGCGAAATTCTCCTGTGTGCAGACAAGGACCCGACCTTGTCCATCGGCGGCATGCTCAAAACCATAGGCGGCAATATACGCGTGGGAAAATCCGGCCTGTTTGTCACGGAGGCCTGTGAGTACACCAACAGCTTTTTAAGCTTTTTTCCAAAAATTGGAATCATATTAAATATAGAAGAAGATCATTTGGACTTTTTTAAGGATATCGAGGAAATCCGTCTCTCCTTTCACCGTTTTGCCAGGCTTTTGCCTGCAGACGGCGCTCTGATTATAAACGGCGACATTCCCCGTCTTGGGGAAATCATCCAGGGGTTGTCCTGCCGCGTGATAACCTTCGGCGCACACAGTACAGGCGCGGACGGTGGTCCTATGGATTACTATCCCTCCCGGATAGAACACGATGAATGGGGGCATCCCTCCTTTCAGCTTCACAGCCCCGGCGGCTGCGTACGAGAATTCCGCCTTCAGGTGCCCGGTGACCACAATGTAAGCAATGCCATTGCGGCTGCAGCCCTGGCTGATCTGCTTGGCATTGACAGCGCCGTTACCGCGAAGGCTCTCCTTGCCTTCTCCGGCACCGACAGGCGTTTTGAGTACAAGGGCAAAATTGGCGGGGTCACCATAATAGATGATTATGCACATCATCCCACAGAAATTACTGCAACCTTAAAGGCTGCTGAAAATATTTCCCACAACACCCTCTGGTGCGTTTTTCAGCCCCACACCTATTCCCGCACCAAGGCCTTTTTAAAGGACTTTGCACAGGCTTTGTGTCTTGCCGACAAGGTGGTGCTGGCAGATATCTATGCAGCCCGGGAAACAGATACGCTGGGGATCAGCTCCGATACATTAAAGAAGGAAATCGAAGCCCTGGGACATGAGTGCTTTTACTTTCCCTCCTTTGATGAGATTGAAAATTTTCTTTTGGAAAATTGCACAACCGGAGACCTGTTGATAACTATGGGGGCCGGAGACGTGCATAAAATAGGCGAAACTCTTCTTGGAATGTAGTTGTCCACATTATCCACAGTCCGGGCGGCAGATAACATTCCCCTTGGTCTGTGGATAAGCTCCCGCCTTTTTGTGGACAGTTCCGGTGCCGTTTTCCGCACTTTCTCTTTTGAAAAATGAAATTATCCACATTGTCCACATTATCCACATTTTTCCCCTGGGTGCTGCGTTTACGGGGGTTTCAGGAAATTGACTATTTCTTTTTCAAAAGCCTTATGCTATACTGTGATTTGCTTTTAAAGTGACGGGTAAGGGAAAGGATATTGTTGTTATGGCACGATTGACAATTTACAAGGACGATTATGCAGATTCTACCGCCGTGTCCAACCGCTTTATCGATGAATATATGAAGGATGCCAACGACGCTCAGCTGAAGGTCTACCTGTACCTTGTGCGTATGCTGAACGCCAATCTGGCTACCAGTGTGTCCGATATTGCAGATAAGTTTAATCACACGGAAAAGGACGTCATTCGTGCATTGAAATATTGGGAGAAGCAAAAGCTTCTGGACCTGGATTACGATGAGGAAAAAAATCTGACCGGCATACATATGCGGGAGCTAAAAGGAACCGGCACCCAAAAATCGGACGAAAGCCCCGGTGCATTTTCCAGACAGGCTCCTGTTTCTTCTCCGCTTTCCTCACAGGACACCTCCGCAGCCGGGGCTTCTCCTTTTGCAAAGCCGGTTTATTCGGCGGACAGGCTCAGGCAGTTTAAGGACAGCGAAGAGGCCGCCCAGCTTCTTTTTATTGCGGAGTCCTACATTGGCCGTCCTTTGACTCCCTCCGAGATGAAAACCATCCTCTTTTTCACGGATGTGCTTCATTTTTCGGATGATTTAATTGACTATCTGCTGCAGTATTGTGTGGACCGTGGGAAAAAAGATTTCCGGTACATAGAAAAGGTTGCGGTAAACTGGGCGCAGGAGGGAATCACCACGCCAAAGCAGGCCCAGAAGTTTTCCTCCAAATATGATAAGAACGTTTATGCCATCATGAACGAGCTTGGCAAAAGCGCTTCCCCTACCGCCAGGGAGGTAGAATATATCACCCGCTGGATCAGGGAATACGGCTTTACCCTTGATATTATTCTGGAGGCCTGCCAGCGGACGGTGCTGGCAACCGACAAGCACCGCTTTGAATATACGGAAGGTATTTTGAGCAGCTGGAAGCAGGCGGATGTCCACCACAAATCGGATATCCGAAGGATAGACGATCAGTTTCAGAAACGGAAGAGCGCTCCTAAGACCACTTCCAATAAATTCAACCAGTTTACACAAAACAGTTATGATTTTGACGCGCTGGAAAAGGAAATTCTGAGCAATTAATCCGCCAGAGGGGCCTGCCTCCTTTTTCCACGCTCTGCAAGAAGGAGAATATCCGTGGCGTTAGGCAACCAACAGTACGAATCTATTATGAGAGGCTATGAACAAAAGCAGGACCAAAGCCGCAGAGAGGCGGCCAGGCGCAGGGAGCAGGTCTACAGCAGGGTTCCAGACTACCGCAGGCTGGAGGATTCCGTAAGCGCTCTATCCGTTTCCATGGTGAAGGAAATGCTTTCCGGTTCCGGACAGACGAGAGAGGATATCCACGCCTCTCTAAAGGAGCTTTCCCTGCGTAAAAAAAAGCTTCTGACCGACGCCGGTTTTCCGGAGGATTATCTGGAGCCCATATATCATTGCAGCCTCTGCAGGGATACCGGCTATGTGGAGACTCCTTCCGGAAGAAAGGAAAAATGCCGCTGCTTTCGTCTGCAGGAGATCACTCTTTTGTATGAGCAGTCCAACATTCAGAATGTGATTTCCAAAGAGAATTTTTCCACCTTATCTTATGAATATTACACCGGCGACGACCGCAAAAGGTTTGAAGCCGCAGTAGAAATCTGCCGAAATTTTGTACAAAATTTCAAACAGGACTATCACAATCTTTTTTTCTATGGTACAGTAGGAACAGGAAAAAGCTTTTTGTCCGGCTGTGTTGCCAACGAGCTGCTGGGGGAGGGATATTCTGTCATCTATTTCAGCGCATCGGAGCTGTTTGATCTGCTTGCACGTTATTCCTTTGACGCAAAAGCGAAGGAATCTCTTTATGGCTTTTATCAGGATTTATATCACTGCGATCTGATCATTATTGATGACCTTGGCACGGAAATGACAAATACGTTTGTCACTTCCCAGCTTTTTTCCTGCCTGAACGAGAGGCATCTGCGCCAAAAAGCCACTATTATTTCCACCAATCTCAGCTTAGAGGAGCTGCGTGACCGCTATTCAGACCGCATTTTCTCCAGAATCACCAGTAATTACACGATCTGCAAGCTGACTGGACCTGACATAAGAATCTATAAGAAACGCATGGCAAATTCGCCAAACCTATAGAAAGTGAGGATATTTCATGGCAAACCGCGAAGAAAAGCGCAATTTGGAGACCATCCCTGTTGGCTCTCTGGGTATCATTCCCCTGGAGGGCTGCAGGCCCTTGGGAGAAAAAGTAGACAAATTTCTTGTAAAATGGAGAGCGGAGCGTGAAAGCGAGCACAAGGAATCCCTGGCCTTTTCCGGCTATCAGAGAAACTCCTATCTGCTAAGCGCAAAGGTTCCCCGTTTTGGTTCAGGGGAAGCCAAGGGAATGATTCTGGAATCCGTAAGAGGCACGGATCTGTATATTCTGGTGGATGTGTGCAATTACTCCATGACCTACTCTCTGTGCGGCCATGAAAATCATATGTCACCGGACGATCACTATCAGGATTTAAAGCGTATCATTGCTGCAGTGGGAGGAAAGGCGCGGCGCATTACCGTAATCATGCCTTTTCTTTACGAGAGCCGCCAGCACAAGCGTACCTCGCGGGAATCCCTTGACTGCGCCCTGGCGCTGCAGGAGCTTGTGCGCATGGGTGTTGACAATATTATCACCTTTGACGCCCACGATCCCAGAGTGCAGAATGCCATTCCTCTCCACGGCTTTGAGACCGTCCAGCCTGCTTACCAGTTTATCAAGGGTCTTTTGCGCAACGTAAAAGAGCTGCAGATCGATTCCGATCACATGATGGTGATCAGCCCCGACGAGGGCGGCATGGGACGGGCCATTTATATTGCAAACGTCCTTGGACTCGACATGGGAATGTTCTATAAGCGCCGGGATTACACCCGGGTGGTGAACGGACGCAATCCCATTGTGGCCCATGAATTTCTGGGCACCAGCGTGGAAGGAAAGGACATGATTATCATAGACGACATGATCTCCTCCGGGGAAAGCGTTTTGGAAGTGGCCGCCGCCCTAAAGCAGCGCAAGGCCAGCAAAATATTTGTATTTGCCACCTTCGGCCTGTTTACCAGCGGACTGGACAAGTTTGACAAGGCTTACGAAAACGGCATTATCGATAAGGTCTTGACCACCAACCTGATTTATCAGACCCCTGAGCTTCTGCAGCGGGAATGGTACATTAACTGCGATCTGAGCAAATACATCGCCTACATTATCGATACCCTAAACCACGACTCCTCTATCAGCGATCTGTTAAACCCCAACGAGAGGATTCAAAATATTGTAGCACGGTACAAAAAGGGAGAGCTTTAAATACCCAAGAGGCTGCTGCTTTGACAATCAAAAACCTGTCAAGGCGGCAGCCTTTCTATTTTCAGGTACTTGACAATAGCTAGCCTCTGCTATATAATTCTTAATTGTTAACCTATATTAATTATTCTGGTTAACATTGATATGAGTGACTGTGAACTCGACTCCTGGTATCAGAAGCTGGGCGTAATAACCAAAATAACGGTGACGAGCTAATTTTACATTGAAAGGAACTTATCATGAATCAAAAAACCTCCACCATCACCTTGAAACCAAACGCAAAGCAGATGGCCCTGGTGGGCCTGATGGCTGCGGTAATCTGTATTCTGGGCCCCATTTCCCTTGCAATCCCCATAAGTCCCGTCCCCATTTCTCTGGGCTCTATGGCGGTCTATTTTGTGGTTTCCGTTCTTGGCATGAAGCGGGGAACCATCAGCGTGATCATTTATATGCTTCTGGGGTTTGCAGGGCTTCCTGTGTTCTCAGGCTTCAGCGGCGGCGCCGGGAAATTGTTCGGTCCAACGGGCGGTTATATCATCGGCTATCTTTTTATGGCCCTCATCTGTGGTTTTTTTGTGGACCGGTTTTCTAATAAAATCTTATTACTTTTTCCGGGAATGCTCCTTGGCACAGCCTGCTGCTATCTTTTCGGCACCGCATGGCTTTCCTATCAGGCCTCCCTCACCTTTGCCCAGGCTTTGGCGGCCGGTGTAATTCCCTTTATTCCGGGAGACCTGGTAAAACTCGTGCTGTCCCTTTCCATTGGCCTGCAGCTGCGAAAGCGTCTGCAAAAAGCGGGTCTCATATAAGCTCATATAATATCCCCCTGAAAATCTTGACATTCTCCTTTTTCCTGCTATACTAAAAGGGCTGAAATTTTCTCATCCGAAACATTTCAGCCCACCCCCGGTGAGTTCGAAACCTTCCTCACCAACCCGTCCTCTGACGGCAAAAAAACAAAACTAAAGGAGAAAACAAATGAACAAAAAGGTATTATTTATCGTCCACGCAGCGGTTATCGCTGCTCTTTACGTTGTGCTCACTCTGGCAGCCAACGCTCTGGGATTGGCAAATTACGCCATTCAGGTCCGCTTTTCAGAAGCCCTGACCATTCTTCCCCTTTTTACGCCAGCCGCCATACCAGGCCTGTTTGCAGGCTGTATCCTGGCCAATTTTATGACTGGATGCCTGCCCTGGGATATTGTGCTGGGAAGCACCGCCACATTGATTGGCGCCTTTGGAACCTATCTGCTTCGAGGCCTCAGAGTAAAGTGGCCGGCAGTGCTGCCCCCCATTCTGGCAAACGTTCTGATCGTTCCCTTTGTGCTTGCCTATGTGTACCGTTTTGAAGGCTCCATCCCTTATTTCATGCTCACCGTAGGCATCGGAGAAGTGATTTCCTGCGGCGTTCTTGGAATGCTTTTATACAGCATCCTGAAGCGCTACCGGAAATATCTGTTTCCTACTCCACTCTCATATAAGTGATAAAGCGGTTTCCGTTTTCACTAAGCCACTGTGTGGTGTCGTTCATTCCATTTTGGTAAAGCCGTCCGGTGGACGGTTCCATGATCACTACATTATACTCATTAAATCCGGTGATCAGAACCGCCTCCCCATTTTCCAGCATGGCCAGTACGGGGATATCCTGATTTACATAATAGAGCACCGCATCCAGACTGCAGCCTGTCAAATCCAGAATCTGGGCATCCGGCAGGTTTTCCTGCAGAATGTCCAGCGCCGTCTGTCCCTGGCTCAGCAGATACTCGGCGTTTCGGATAATGCCCTCATATTCCAGCATAGTGTCCAGACATACCGCCAGACTTCCCCTTTCCTCTGTGACACTTTCCTCTGTAATGGCCATGATCTGGTTTCTCGTCACACGGTTTCCCCGAAACCAAACAGTGCTTCCGCTGTTGTCCACCACAACGCCCGCCATATCATAGGCCAGGCTCACGGCTCTGGAGGGAAGACTGTAAATGCCTTCCACTCCGTAAGGTCCATAAACATAATATCTGGCAGTTTCCTGTTCGGAGGGCAGTGCAAGCTCCCGTCCCCCTTCAAATACCATCTCTTTGGGCGTCAGTATCTGGATCGTACTGCTGTCGATGGTATTTCTGGTCTGTATCTGCACATATCTTTCATAGATGTCGATATCCGCCGCAACCACCACGTTTTTTCCCTGTTCTGTTTCTACATTATTCATGATCTGATCCTGGGCGGCCGTCTCGTAGGCTCCATTTTCCAGCCTGGTCACTCTGTCCAGCGTGATCTGGTTGTCCCGCACCACACATCCGGTCACATAAATATTGTCCTGGGCATATTCCATCAAAAGCTCGCCCTGGGAATTACAAATCCGCACACAGTACATAGGGAAAAAGACACTTCCGGAGCTCTCCTCCGTCACATCCTCCCTTCGCGCGATTCCATAAATCACATCTTCTCCCATAAACCCAAGGGGAAGGATGGCGTCCCCCGCCTCTGCGGCAATTTCACTCTCAGTACCGTTTCCCAGGTTTTTGATATACAGCCTGCTTCCGTGATAGAAATCCTCTCCCTCCATCCACACGATGATTTTATGATTCTCGGAGACCTGCATACTGTCATCCTGGGAGATGTGCACCAGCTGGGAATAGGTTTTTTCCTCCAGATTAATTTCATACACGATATTGTCCAGGGAAAGATACAGCTTCTGATCCCGGCTTAAATACAAAAGCCGCTCCATCTCCGCCGCAAGCACAGCATATGAATTTTGATAAGGCATATAAATCAATTCCTCAATGGTATTCAGGGAATTGTCATAATTATAAATCTGGATTCCGACCTGTCCCTCATGCCGTCCCCGATTCATATAGCCGTACACTGCAAAGGCGGCGTTCCCCCCTTCATCCACGTCCAGTATTTTAATGGAATGCTCTCCATACAGCGTCCTGGCATCCCTATTGTGCTCATCATAAAAGCTGAAAATCACCGTGAGCTTGTTGTTGGTCACATTATAGCTGAAAAGCTGGTTTGCTGCCAAAAATACAACTACATTTCCGTCCCCGCTCTCCACCATGGGCACATTTTCATCTGTAATTCCCAGCAGTATCTTGTTGTTTGCATACATATTCTGTACATCCGGTATCTGGGTCATGGTTCTCTCATAGTCCAGAAGATACATTCTGTCTGTGGTGTAGCGCACCCGATAGTATTCTTCCACCTGGTAATACACCGTTTCCTCTTCCCCAGAAGTACAGACCATATAATTGATAAGTATGGAAGCGGTCTGGCTTGCAATCTCCTTTAAGGATACCACAGGCTCTCCCACCTCTTCCACCGGCAGGTCTCCCCATGTGATCTGCCTGAAGCTGCTGTGTATATTTACCTTGTGAAAGGAGCTGTTGTCCTCTAAGGAGGAATCTGTTTCAAGATACTTAGTCAGCTCCTCCGCAGCCGTTCTATCGTACAGGCGCTCATGAAAGTCCGTTACAAAGGCAAGCTTTTCATCCACATAAGAGCTGTCGCTCCATACGGCCCGCGTATAGTACCGCAGTTGCGTGTCCTTATCCACCTCAAGCACCACAGCCAGAGAATATTCCGTGTCCTTCTCAATCAAATCCTTCAGGGAAATGGTCCCATAAATCCGCTCCCCGTCTGTCTGATAATCTGTCACAGGCGTATCCTCTATGAGACGCTTGCCGTCCGTGCTCCTGACCTCTATGGAAATTCCTGTAATATTGCGTCCATAGGTATCCACAGTAAAATCGGTGCTGCGGCTTTCATTCAAAACCGTCACCGTGTCCCTTTGGAAGGCTGTCTCCATGGCCTCCCTATACCCATGGAGCTGATTATATGCAATTCCATTTCTCTCCATGGTGACAATAGGATAGGTTGCCTCTGCAAGCTCCATGGTGAGATTATCATGTCCTTGATTCATAATTCTGCCCGCTGCAATCAGGGACACAATAAATACTGCCAGAAAGACAGATAATTTTATTATGGTTTTCTTCATGCTCTACTTCCTATTCCTTCAAAAGCTTCTGCAGCGCAGGCTCTATATGCAGAAATTCCATGATGTTCTGAAGCTTCGTGTCTCCAGAAACAGTCCCTTTTCCCTTCCCAGGCTGCATTTTCTTTGTTTTCACGGCGCGTATCAGAAGATTCTTCGGCGTATGCTCCATGTCAATAAACTCAAGAATCTGTGTATAATACCCCTTCTGCTCCAGGAAATCCGCCCGCAAGGCATCGGTGATTAACGCAGACATTCTCTCCTTGATTACCCCATATTTCAGCACAGGCTCCAGAACGTCACAATAGATCTGCCCGTTGACCTCATGCTGGCAGCAGGGAACCGCCATAATCACCTCCGCTCCCCATTTCACAGCCTTTTCCAGGGCATAATCCGTAGCCGTATCACAGGCATGGAGAGAAACCACCATGTCAGCCTTCTGCTCCCCCTGGTAGGTGCTGATATCTCCCTTTTCAAACTGCAGTCCGTCATAGTGCAGAGACTTTGCAAGCAGGCTGCAGCGTTCAATGACCTCTTCCTTCAAATCCAGCCCCGTTACCTGAATCTCTCTTTTTTTCAGCTGGTGAAGATAATAGTACATGGCAAAGGTCAGGTAGGATTTTCCACATCCAAAATCTATAATTCGAATGCAGCGATCCTTTGGAAGGGCGTCCAATACATCCTCGATAAATTCCAGATATCGGTTGATCTGGCGGAACTTATCGTACTTTGCCCGGACAATTTTCCCTTCTGGAGTCTGCACGCCAAGTCCCACCAGAAAATCCACAGGAATTCCCTCCTGCAGAATATAGCGCTTACTGCGGTCATGGGACAAATCCCGGGATAAGGGGGCATTCCCTGTCTTTTGTCCCTCCTGTTGGGACAGCCGCCTTTTTTTCACCGTCACCTTTCCCTTTTTGCTCACAAGGACAGAGGCCTCCAAAGAGACGCTCTTAAGCTGGGCCTGGCCAAACAGCCCGCTCATATCCTTCAGAATTTTTGCCTTCATCTCTTCCTTTGTATAATTGGTATGAAACACCTGATTTCCCCGGTACAGGGTTTCCTGAAACAGCAGGGCCCCCTTCAAAAGCACCGGGCGGACCTTACTCTTCATCGCCTGCTTTGCATCCCGGGAATTGCTTAAAATGATCTGTATCAAATCCTGGTTCAGTGTCTGATCCAGCAGCTGTTCTAATTCTTCCATTCTTCTTTCCTTCTTAGCAGATGCAATCCCTTTCGGGCCTGCATTCGCATTTAGTCGCGCAAAAAAGTTACTACAACATAGTCCGGCCATGCCATGACTATATTGTAATAACTTTGCCTTAAAATCACAACTAAAATTTTCGGTTCCCCTAAAAAGCAAAAAATCCTCTTTTTCCGCCATGCCGGCGCTTATAAATCTCATTGCACAAAAGCACTTGTATCATGTTCTCCATCCAGTGCCATTTCTCGCCGGATGAATCGGATTCCTCCATTGCTTCCATTTCTTCATTCTGCAATATCTTCAGAATGGTTTTTGTCATATGAAGCAGACTGTACCGGTCAGGATACTCGTCGTATATCATACTTCCCTCATAATCCATTTTGTCCAATATTTCCGCTACCCTGCGCTGGTATTTTCTTACTTCAAGGGGATAGGTCTGCTGCAGATATTCCAGGTCCCGCAGTACGGTATTTTCCTTCCCAGGGCCAAAATAACCGGGATGCGTCATGTAAAAGGGAAGGGGCTTTTTCATTCTCTGCTCAATATCCATACCCAGTGCCTCTTATCTCTTTTTCATAGCATATGCAGAAAAACCCTTCCTGTTACGATGTTTAGGGGATGGAAATCTCTATTTCAGCGCCTGGATGCGGGCCATAGCCCGATACAGCGCCGTCTCCGCCCTCGCTATATCCGTTTCCGGCGTAGGGCTTTCCAGACGCTTTTGGGCCCTCTGCAGCGCGGCAGCCGCCCGCTCGGCGTCAATCTCCTCCGGCCACTCAATGATTTCCGCCAAAATAGTCACCTGATCGGGAAGAATTTCCACAAAGCCCGCATGAAGGGCGGCACGCTTTTCTCCCTCCGGTTCATAAATGTACAATATCCCCGGCTTTATAATCACAGTCAGCGGAATGTGCCCGGGCAGCACTCCTATCTGCCCCTCTGTGGTATTGAATTCCACCATATTTGCCTCGCCCTCATAAAACACCCGGTCGGGCGTGATAATGCGCAGGTGAAAGCTTTTGTCCACTGTCATAATGCTGCCTCTCCTTCCGCGCTATTTCAGCTTTGCCACCACGTCGTCGATTCCTCCCACGTTCAGGAAATAGCTTTCCGGAATATCATCATGTCTGCCCTCCAGAATCTCCTGAAAGCCCCGGATGGTCTCGCTCACCGGCACATATTTTCCTTCCAGGCCGGTAAACTGTCCTGCCACAAAGAAGGGCTGGGATAAAAACCTCTGTACCTTTCTGGCCCTGGAAACCAAAAGCTTATCCGACTCTGAGAGCTCGTCCATTCCCAGTATGGCAATGATATCCTGCAGCTCCTTATACCGCTGCAATATCTCCTGCACCCCACGGGCCGTTTTGTAATGCTCCTCACCTACAATCCTTGGGTCCAGAATGCGGGAGGAGGATTCCAGAGGGTCTACCGCCGGATAAATTCCCAGCTCCACAATAGAACGGGACAAAACAGTGGTGGCGTCCAGATGGGCAAAGGTGGTGGCAGGCGCCGGGTCCGTCAGATCATCCGCAGGCACATACACTGCCTGCACTGAGGTGATAGAGCCCTTCTTTGTGGAAGTGATTCTCTCCTGCAGGGCGCCCATCTCCGTCTGCAGAGTGGGCTGATAGCCCACTGCGGAGGGCATACGTCCCAGCAGGGCAGACACCTCGCTTCCCGCCTGTGTAAAACGGAATATATTATCAATAAATAAAAGTACGTCCTTTCCGCCCTTATCCCGAAAATACTCCGCCATGGTCAAGCCTGTCAGGCCCACCCGCATTCTTGCTCCAGGAGGCTCATTCATCTGTCCGAACACCATGGTGGTCTTATCAATGACCCCGGACTCCTTCATCTCATGATAAAGATCATTTCCCTCTCTGGTGCGCTCCCCCACGCCGGTAAACACGGAATAGCCGCCGTGCTCTGTGGCAATGTTGCGGATAAGCTCCTGAATCAATACCGTTTTCCCCACGCCTGCGCCACCGAACAGGCCGATTTTTCCACCCTTCTGATACGGGCAGAGCAGATCAACCACCTTGATTCCTGTCTCCAAAAGCTCCGTGTCCGTGGACTGCTCTTCAAAATCCGGAGCCGGCTTGTGAATGGGCTCATAATCCACTCCCTCCGGAGCCGGCAGATTATCTATCGGCTGTCCAAGCACATTGAAAATACGGCCCAATGTTTTTTCCCCTACGGGAACAGAAATAGGAGCGCCTGTGGCAGCCGCCTCCATGCCTCTGACCAGCCCGTCGGTGGACCCCATGGCAATACATCTGACTGTGTCGTCGCCCAAATGCTGGGACACTTCCACCGTCAGCTCACCGCCATCCCTGGTAGGAATCCGAATTGCTTCATTTATTTTAGGCAGCCTTCCCTGGTCAAACCGGATGTCCAAAACTGCTCCGATGACCTGGGTAATCTTTCCTATATTCTCTCCTGCCATTTCTATACCTCCCTGTCCGCCTTGACGGACGTCGCTTCCATCATATTTGAAGGGCTTCCGCGCCCCCGATAATCTCTGTGAGCTCCTGGGTAATGGAACCCTGGCGCGCTCTGTTGTACTTGATTGCCAGATCGTTTATCATATCCTCTGCATTGTTTGTAGCGTTGTCCATAGCCTGCATTCTTGCGCCGTTTTCGCTGGCTGCAGCCTCCACCAGGGCGCCATAGATCAGGCTTGTAACATACTTTGGAATAATCAGATCAAGTGCCTGTGACTCCCGGGGTTCAAAATTCATAAGCGGGTCCTTGCTTTCTACCCGGTTTCTTGCGTCCAGATTTCGCTCCACCGGTAAAAGCCTGCGCAAAACGGGCTCATGGCTCACGGTATTCTTGAAAGAAGTGTATGCAAGATAGATTTCGCCGATCTCCTCTTTGGAAAATTCCTCCAAAAGCCTCCCCGCCAGCTTCATGGCATCCCCATAGGCAGGTTCCTCCATGATCCTGGAATCCAGCGCCTCCACATGGTAGCCGCCTCTTTGCAGCGCATCGCGGCCCTTATTTCCAATGGCGTAAATTTTGAGGTCTTCCGGCGTCCATTCACTGTTTTGGGTCACCAGTTTTACCACACTGGAGTTGTAGCCGCCCGCCAGTCCCCTGTTGGAGGTAATGACAATCACAGCCTTTTTCCGGGCCTTCCCCGGAGTTAAATATCTGTGCTCCAAATTCCCCACACGAGAGAGGATGTGATTCACCGTCTCGTACATACAGTCAAAATAGGCTTTGGAGCTCTCCGCTTCTGCCCTGGCGCGCTGCAGCTTCACGGTAGATACCAGCTTCATGGCCTTTGTAATCTGCTGGGTTCCCTGGATACTGCTTTTACGGCGCTTGATATCTCGCATGGATGCCATATTCTATCCTCTCTTTCCAATACAAATTTAGATCCTGCAGATTATCTGGAAGTCTTAAATTCACGGATAGCCTTCTCCAGCAGCGTCTCCGTCTCCTGCGAAATCTCTTTTTCCTCTCTGATTTTCCCCGGCACCTCCGGATATCTGGTGTCCAAAAATTCAAACAATCCCTGCTCAAAAGCTGTAATCTCCTCCACAGGCACATCGAGAAGATGCTTCCGTGTCACCGCATAGATAATGATAACCTGATATTCCACCGGCATGGGCTGATACTGAGGCTGCTTTAATACCTCCTTGATTCTTTCGCCCTGAGCCAGCTTTTCTCTGGTGTCCGCATCCAGCTCGGAGCCAAATTGGGAAAAAGCAGCCAGCTCACGGTACTGGGCAAGCTCTGTACGAATGGGAGCGGCTATCTTTTTCATCGCCTTGATCTGGGCCGCTCCTCCCACCCGGGAAACAGAAAGTCCGGCATTTACCGCAGGGCGGAAACCGGAGTTAAACATTTCCGTCTCCAGATAAATTTGTCCGTCGGTAATGGAAATCACGTTGGTGGGAATATAGGCAGACACATCCCCTGCCTGGGTCTCTATAATGGGAAGGGCCGTAAGAGAGCCTCCTCCGTATTCCTCGCTCATTCTGGCGGCGCGCTCCAAAAGTCTTGAGTGAAGATAGAACACATCGCCGGGATATGCTTCGCGTCCGGGGGGACGGCGCAGCAGCAGAGAAAGGGTGCGGTAGGCGGCGGCGTGCTTGCTTAAATCGTCATAAACCACCAGCACGTCCTCCCCCTTCTCCATCCATTCCTCACCAATGGCGCAGCCCGAATAGGGCGCAATGTACTGCATGGGAGCCGGCTCACTGGCTGTGGATATCACCACAGTGGTATAGGTCATGGCTCCGTGCTCCTCCAGTGTTTTTACAATGTTTGCCACAGTGGAGGCCTTCTGCCCTATGGCTACATAAATACATTTTACGTTCTGTCCCTTTTGATTGATTATGGTATCAATGGCTATGGCAGTCTTTCCCGTCTGGCGGTCTCCGATAATCAGCTCTCTCTGCCCCCGTCCGATGGGCACCATGGAGTCAATGGCCTTGATCCCCGTCTGCAGCGGTGTGTCTACGCTTTTTCTGGTAATAACGCCGCTTGCCACCCTCTCAATTCTCCGGAACTGGTTGGAAAGCACAGGGCCCCGTCCGTCCACTGGCTGTCCCAGCGCATTCACAACGCGTCCTAAAAGAGCGTCGCCCACCGGAACCTCCACCACCCGTCCCGTGGTTTTCACGGTATCTCCTTCATTGACATTTTCAGCGTTTCCAAGAAGCACTACGCCCACATTGTCCTCTTCCAGGTTGAGCACCATACCGTATACATCGCCAGAAAATGCAAGCAGCTCGCCCTGCATGGCCTTTTCCAGCCCATGTACCCGGGCAATACCGTCGGCAACCTGAATGACTGTCCCTACATCGGACACTTCCAGATCTGCCGCATATCTCATAATCTGTTCCTTAATCACAGAACTTATCTCTTCCGGTTTTAAATTCATGGAGATGTCTCACCTTTCTTCCAACGGCTTAACCCAGTTGGATATTTAATAATTGTTTTGTCAAGTGATCCAGCTTTGTGCGGACGCTGCTGTCCACCACTCTGTCATCTATGCGGATCACCATTCCGCCGATCAAAAGCGGATCAATATCATAATAAAGCTCCAGCTTTACATAGCCTGTGGTCTCCAAAAGCCGCTTTTCTACCTGCTCCTTCTGGGTCTTGGTCAGCTCAAAGGCTGTAGTGACATACGCCACGCCTATTTTCTGCAGCTTTTTCATCTGGTCTGTAAAATGCCGGAAAATTGCAGGCAGCTGACTATAGCGCTCCTTTTCCACCACCAGCTTTAAGAAACCGGTAATCTCATCGCACACGCGCCCCCGAAAGACACGCTCCACAACCGCAGCCTTTTCCTGCTTTGGAATACCCGGATGCTTCATCAGTGTGTCAAATTCCGGATTCTGTTCCAGGATTTCACTCACTGTTTCGATTTCTTCCAGCATCTCCTGGCCCTTTCCGGTCTCAGCCGCCGTCTCCAGCAGGGCTTCTGCGTAGATTCTTGAAACTAACTTTGCCATGTGCTCTCACCTATTTCCTGCAGAGTCTCCTCAATAAGACGGTTCTGCACAGCAGTGTCAACAGTGGCAGACACCACCTTGCCAGCCATCAGGGACGCTATGGAAATCATTTCCTTTTTCATATTGTCAGCCATTTTCTGTTTTTCCAGCTCAGCCTCCATGCGGGCTCTCTCCAGAATGCGGGCAGCCTCCTCCTTTGCCTGGGAAAGAATCTGGCTCTCATTTGCCAGCGCCTTTTTGCGGGCAGAGCTTAAAATTTCCTCCGCCTCCCTGTCAATATTTTTCAGCCTTTCCTCGTATTCCGCCTTCAGCCTGCCGGCATCCTCCATGCTCCTTTGGGCTTCGTCCAGCTCTCCTTTTATCTTTTCCTTACGGTTATTCAGCATTTTTCTGGCGGGATTAAACAAAAGATAGCTCAATGCCAGAAACAGAAAAAAGACCGCAATAATCGAAAGGCAAGAATCCGCCAGAAGCTGCCAGTCCAGGTCAAACAGCCTCTCCATGTTTGCCTCCTTTCTTCTATTGAAGCAATAGACCTTTATTCACGGGGCTTTTAGGGCAGTAAGGGCTTTACAAACAATAACAGCATGGCAACCAAAAGACCGTACAGACCTGTTGTCTCCGCAACGGCCTGTCCCAAAAGCATAGTAGAGGTGATGTCCGACTTTGCGCCGGGATTGCGGCCCACAGCGGCAGCAGCGTGTCCAGCTGCGATACCCTGTCCCACTCCGGGACCAATACCGGCGATAAGCGCAAGGCCTGCACCGATTGCAGAACATCCTAAAATAAAGTTTTCATTGAATTCCATTTTCTTTCCTCCTAAAATGTTTAAAAATGTTTCATTTTAATGATCAGCTTTCTCCCCTTGCATCTGCAATATAGGTCATTGTAAGCATACAGAAAACGTAGGTTTGAATAGAACCGGAAAACAGATCAAAATATACATGCAGCGCCGCCGGCCAGGCAGTTGCAATCCAGCCAAGCAGCCCATAAACCAGCGCCATCATAACGGTGCCGGAAAGAATGTTGGCAAACAGACGCAGCGACAAAGAGATCGGCACGGCGATAATGCCGATCAAATTGATGGGCATCCACAAGGGCAGCCAGCGGGGCAGCGGGTAGCATAGCCCATCCCATATTTCCTTTGGAGACTGGCATGTGAATTGATTGTATCGAATGATCACAAAGGACAAAAGAGCGAGGGGAAGCGTGACCCCGTAATCCGCAGTGGGCGGTCTTAGACCCAGCAGACCCGAGAAATTGCTGATTAGAATAAAAATAAAGACAGTACCGATATAATTATAAAATTTTGGCGCGCTTTTCCCAAGAGGGCCATCCACAACACCGTCCAGCTTTTCCACAATCAGCTCCACCACATTCTGAAAACCATCGGGAATCTCCTTCGCCTTTGCCATCGCCCGGTTTGCCGCAATGGCAAATCCCAGAATAAGAAGTATTACAATCAAAAGGCACACATGAGTGGTGGTAATCCACACCTGGTGCCCAAAAAAGGAATACTGAAATACTCCGTGTATCATAAAGTCAATATCAGAGCCGCCGGACAACAGAATTCCATATCTCATATTCTCACCTCCCCTTTTTCAAACTCTCCAGCTTACACCATAATTTATGAGTAACCGGCTGTAAAAAGGCCGCTACCTTCAAACTCATATAAGCCATAAAGACCACCAGAGGCTGCAGCACCCCCGTTGTCATAATGATAAGCAGAATCGCAAAGATTAATACATACCGGATAAGATAGGCCCGGAAAATTATCTTTGACGCGTCTTTGCCTAAATCCAGCGCCCGGTCCAGAGAACGGTACATATGAACGGCGCTGGTCCCCGCAAGCAGTATCCCAAACCACAGGCTTTTTGCATAAAACAGCTGATCTGAAACCACAAAGGCTCCTATGATCTGACAGACAATCCCCAGGAAAAAAATGCCGGCCAGCATTTCCGCAAGGGTTCTATTTATCTTCATCCTTCTTTTCCCGCTCCTTTTTTTCATGATCCTCATCCGTCTCCATGATCTTTCTTGCCAGCCGGTACACATTCTGGGCTCCTGCCAGGGCTCCTGCAAAGAACAGCAGAATCACAAGAAATGAGGTTCCGAGCTTTCTGTCCAGAAAAATCCCAAAGGCCGTCATCAGGCAGATGGGAACCAGCATATCAAATCCCAGCTGCATCACGAGGGCGAGAGAACGATATACGCTTTTATTGTAATGCCTTTTTGGTTTCATAGGGGCCCCCAAAGCAAAATCTATAGTAAATTATACCCAATTTTTCCGAAAAAGTCCAGCAAAGGGATGAGAATTAAAAAAATAATCAGTTTCTCGTTGACTTTCCTGTTTTCAGGAAGTAAGATTTGTACAAAGCAATATAAGAGATTACGACAAACGCAAAAGGAGTAATATCATGCTGCATATCCGCACCGCCTGTGCCGAGGATGCTCCCGGGTTATTGGAAATTTATGCACCCTATGTGGAAAACACTATGATTACCTTTGAATACCAGGTTCCCTCCCCCGGGGAATTCAAAGAGCGGATCTGCCGTACTTTGGAAAATTACCCTTATCTGGTGGCAGAAGCCGACGGCAGGCTGCTCGGGTACGCTTATGCCTCCGCCTTCAAGGACCGGGCTGCTTACGCCTGGTCTGCAGAAACCTCCATCTACGTACAGCAAAACTGCCGAAGAAATGGAGTTGGCCGGGCGCTGTATACAGAATTGGAAAGGCTGCTCTTTGCCCAGCATGTCTGTAACCTCTGCGCCTGCATCTCCTACCCCCACCCGGAAAGCATTGCCTTCCACGAAAGCTTTGGATATCATATGGCTGCGCATTTTACCGCCTCCGGCTACAAGGCAGGAAAATGGCAGGACATGGTGTGGATGGAAAAGGAGCTGTTCCCCAGACAGATTCCTCCCAAGCCCTTTCTTCCCTTCTCCCAGCTATGAAAGGATACGACAAATGGAACCTTTAAAAATTTATCGGAAACGAATTATCCCACAGGAAATTGTGCTTTTAAAGGACGATGTCATCGTCAAGGCTGACGATGACATAATTGTCACAAAATGGAACACCTTAAAGCCCAAGACAGGCTTCAGCCATGGCTGTTCCTGCTATTATCTGAAAAAGGGCGTCAAGGTCAGCAAATTCTACAGAGAGGACAATTCCCTGCTCTACTGGTATTGTGACATCGTGGATTATGAATTTGACCGGGAAAAAAACACGCTCACAGTGACGGACCTGCTGGCCGATGTGATTCTTCACCCCGGCGGAGAAATGCAGGTAGCGGATCTGGACGAGCTGGCGGACGCTTTGGACAAGGGTCTGATCACACCCGGGCTTATGTCCTGCTGCTTAAGAAGGCTTCATTATCTTCTCTCCCTGATTTACAGGGATAAATTTGACCGTCTGCAGAGCGCTTTCAATGATTTGGGACTGTAATTTCTTACAGTCCCATTTTTTATGCCGTATGTCCGGCGAAGCTGGATCACACCTGCCGGCCCTTAATAAAACACATGCCCGCCTATATTAATGCCGCTTAAGCCTTCCACCGGCGTCCGAAAGTACACACAGTTGCCCACATTGGTCACACCGGACATGGCCTCGTCGGCAGCCCGGTAGCAGCTCTCGGTGGCCTTGTTGGAGGCAAGGGCAAGCTCAAGACGTCCGCTGGCTACCGGAGAAAATTGTCCGCTCTGGTAGATCACTCCTACAATGGTATCCGGATACAGAGCGCTCAGCACTCTGTTTACCACCACGCTTCCCACCGCAAGCTGTCCCTCGTAGGGCTCTCCTCCCGCTTCGCAGTAGATCAGGTTTGCAAGAAGATATCTGTCCCCCTCCTCAAAGGTTACCTCCGATATATCCCGCCAGGTAGCATTTGCAGCAGCCTGTGACATGGCCAGCTCTTCCTGAAGCTTCTTTCTTAAGTAGTCCAAGTCCTCTTCCCTCTGCTTGATTTCCGCCTCATAGGCCAGCGCCGCTGCTTCTGCGTCGGATATCTGATCCGCATACTGGGTAATGGAATTGGAGGTCTGGCTGATCAGGCCGGAAACCTTGCTTTTCTCCGCCTCTGCCTGGGTTTTCAGATTCTCAAGCTCGGCCCGGTCAGACTGAAGCCTTGCCTCCTCCTCTTCAATGAGCTGGCGGTTCTGGGTATATTCCGCCATGAGGTCCTGATCATAGGCCGCTATTTTCTCAAAGTAGCCGGCCGCATTGAGCATATCCGCAAAGCTTCCCATGCGCAGGATGGCATTGAGTATATCCGTTTCATTGTGCTCATAGGTATAGCGGATACGGGTTACCATAAGGTCATACTGCCAGGCTTCCTTCTCCTGCGCCTGTGCAAGCGCCTCCTGTGCCTCCAGAATATCCTGCTCCTTCTCTGAAATCTGGCTTTCCAGCTCTTCCAGATTCTGGCTGACTTCAGACAGCTGTGTATTCAGATTGTTCAGCTCTCCCTGAAGAGAGCTGTGCTCCTCCCGCAAGCCCTCAAGATCCTGCTGGGTCTGATTCAGTTCATTCTCCAGCGCTTCCTTTTCCTCTTCCTTCTGCTGTATCTGCTGCTGTGTGGTGGACGCGCTCACCATGGCCCCGTCCCCATCGGCGCGAAAGGTCTGTGCCAGCAGCACAATTACCAGGATCGCAGCAAGCCTTCTAAAGCCCTTCAATTCTTTGGTAACCTCGCCTTTCTATACTTCAATATGAATCTGTCTTCCTGATTTATGATACGGATAATAAGCAACCCCCGCAGCGTCGAACATCCGCTTGGACGCCCTGTTGGAAGGGCTTCCCTCATACTTGTCACTGTCATAGACAACCGTCTTTATGCCCGCCTGGATAATAGCCTTTGCGCATTCGTTACAGGGAAACAAGGATACGTACAGCTTTGTCCCCTCAAGGGAGCCGCCCCTGTAATTTAATATGGCGTTCAGCTCGCTGTGGGTCACAAAAGGATACTTCGTATCCAGCTCCTCCCCCTCCCGCTCCCAGGGAAAATCATCATCCGAGCAGCCAGACGGAAATCCGTTATAGCCCATGGACAATATTTTGTTATCGCTGCTGACGATACAGGCGCCTACCTGGGTGTTGGGGTCCTTTGAGCGCATGCCCGAAAGATGCGCAACACCCATAAAATACTCGTCCCAGGTAATATAATCTTTTCTTTTTGCGCTCATATGCCTTCCTCTGTTATTTTGTGCCGAAAATTCTGTCGCCGGCATCTCCAAGCCCGGGAACAATATAGCCGTGATCGTTCAATTTCTCATCCATGGCTCCGATATAAATATCCACATCAGGGTGGGCCTCCCGCATAGCCTTCACGCCCTCAGGCGCTGCAATAATACACATGAAATGAATATTCCTGCAGCCTCTGTCCTTCAGCATCTGAATTGCAGCCACGGAGGAACCGCCGGTAGCCAGCATGGGGTCCACAACAAAAACCTCTCTCTCTGCGCAGTCCGCAGGAAGCTTGCAGTAATATTCTATCGGCTTAAGGGTCTGAGGGTCTCTGTAAAGACCGATATGCCCCACCTTTGCCGCCGGAATCATCTGAAGCATTCCGTCCACCATGCCAAGCCCCGCTCTCAGGATGGGCACAATGGCCATTTTCTTTCCTTTTAAAGCCTTAACCTTTGTTTTGCAGATGGGAGTCTCTATCTCCACATCATCCAGCTGCAGATTTCTGGTGGCTTCATAGCAGATCAGCATGGCAATCTCGCCGATGGTCTGCCTGAAATCCTTGGTTCCCGTTTCCTTTCTGCGAATCAGCCCGATCTTGTGCTGAATCAGCGGATGATCCATGATAATTACGTTACCCATTTTTCCCTCTCATTCTGCCGCGCAAGCGGCTTTGTAATTATTTTCCCTTTGTTAAATTTTTTCGATCTGTTCCACTCTTCTTCGATGCCTTTCCTCACCGGAAAAGGGTGTGTTTAAAAATGTATCTACAATTTCCAGCGCAAGGTTCTCTCCCACAATGCCCGCGCCCATGGCAAGCATATTTGCATCATTGTGCAGCCGCGTAAGCTTTGCTGAGAGACTGTCCGCACACAATGCGCAGCGAATCCCCTTCACCTTATTGGCGGAAATACTGATGCCGATGCCCGTAGTGCAGATTACAATGCCCTTATCGCACTGCCCGGAGGCCACCGCCTTTGCCACCGCATGCCCGAACACCGGATAATCGCAGCTTTCACTGCTGCCGCATCCCATATCCTGATAAGGAATGTTATGCTCTTCCAGATATCGAATCACCTTTTGCTTCAATTCATACCCACCATGGTCACTTCCCAGTGCGATCATATGTTTTCCATATCCTCCTTTAACTCTACCACTCTGTAGCCTGCCGCCTTCAAAAGCCGGTTCATAATAGCTTGTCCAAATCCCCGGCTGGAAAAGCCCTCGGAATAAATTTTAGTAACCGCTTCCCTGTCAAATTCCCGCAGTATATTGTAGAGATGTCTGGCAATTTCCTCCTCATCCCTTCTGCTGCCCACACTTTTGACCACATCTGCCCGGTAAAGGGAAAGAGCTTCTTTCGTCGCAATCACTCCTACCTTCTCTCCCTCTGCCTTCTCTTTGGCCGCCCGGGAATTGATGTAGCGCACCACCTCTTCCTGAGGCCCCTGCACAATGGTCAGCTCGCCCCTTGGCGCATAATGCCGATACTTCATCCCGGGCGCTCTTGGAGGCTTTTTGCTGTCCCCAGACAGCAAGACGGCGTCCTCCTCCACCGTTCCCAATACCTTTTCCAGCATTTCCCTGGTCACGTATCCCGGACGGAGTATCTGGGGCGGCGAAACCGTCAGGTCGACTATCGTGGATTCCAGACCGATTCCAACCTGGCCGCCGTCCACGATCATATCTATTTTCCCCAGCATATCCTCCACAACGTACTGCGCCGCAGCAGGACTTGGCTTTCCCGATGTGTTGGCGCTGGGTGCCGCCACAAATCCTCCGGCACAGGCGATCAGCTCTCTGGCCGCCGGATGGGAAGGCATACGCACAGCCACCGTATCCAATCCCCCCGTGGTCTCCCTGGGCACCAGATCAGACTTGGGAAGTATCATGGTCAAAGGCCCCGGCCAGAAAGCCCTTGCAATCCTCTCCGCCTCCCCGGGCACCCAAGAAGCGATCTGATAAATATCCTCAAACCTGCAGATATGCACGATCAACGGGTTGTCCGAGGGCCTGCCCTTGGCCGCATATATCTTTTGAGAGGATGCCTTATTCAGCGCATCCCCTCCAAGACCGTATACCGTCTCCGTGGGAAAAGCCACCAGACCGCCCTTTTTCAACACCTCTCCGGCCTCTTTCAGCGCCGCCTTGTCCTCCGGGGACAAAATGCCGTCCCCACATTCCAGTTTTACAATTTTTGTCTCCATCTTATGACTCTTTTCCGGAAAAATCACATACTCAAGGGTAGTATATCACAGATTACAGAAAAGGAAAAGAAAAGTTCTTACAGTCCAGTTTTGAAAGGTAAATAACTTCATATCCTGTCACTCTCTTCTGAATTCCTTTTTTCAGGTCTTATTCAGATATT
>NZ_CALWMU010000004.1:0-102916 GCF_944382095.1 Candidatus Acetatifactor stercoripullorum | reverse complement strand
AAAAAAAGCAAGGGAAACCTTGCAAAATAAGAAAATATTTTATTTACTATTATTCATCAAGTGGCAAACTCGGGCGGTTTGAAATATATGCGGTTTTAAGCTATAATAGCCCTGAGCTTCGGAATGGAGGAAAAGATGGAAGAAAAATTTGTCAGAACAGGGCTTCTTTTGGGAGAAGACGGAGTGGAGACGCTGGCGCAAAAGCATGTGGCAGTGTTCGGTATCGGGGGCGTCGGCGGATATGTTGTGGAGGCGCTGGTCCGGAGCGGTATCGGGGAGATAACGATTGTAGATAAAGACGAGGTTGCGGAGTCGAACATCAACCCGAATACCATTTCCAAAAGGGCAAGTATCTTATCCCCCAATTTAAAAATATCCACTCAATTCTCACCTCTTTCCATCCATAAAGAGGACAGCATCCACTATCGCTGTCCTCTCTGTTTCGGATACCATTTTTCTTAGAAACCGAGGAATGTAAGAACCGTGGAGATGCCTGCCATCATAACCCCGGCTACAATACCCTTTAAAGCAGAGTTCATGGTAGAAGAATCCTGCTGCTGATAGGCTTGAGCAAACTCCATGACATTCTTTGCAAGGATAATGACGCCCACTGCACCGATAATAGCGATGATAAGGGTTTTTAAGTTATCGAGGGGCTGTGTAATGGCGCTGGTGCTTCCCCCCGCTGCAAATACGGTCACGGGCATGGCGTTCCATGCCATATATCCTGCACCGCAGGCTGCCACAACTGCTCTCTTTACTCTGGATAATCCTTTTGCTTCCTTCTGATTTGCTGTAGCTGCTTCTTTTTTACGCATAAGATATGATCTCCTTTTTTGTTTGGGACAGAAAACGGAGAGAAAGACGGAAAGGAATCTGTATCATTCCAATCCGGCTCATCTCCGAATGGAATGGTACACATCCCTGTCTGTCTTGTTATTTGTTATCTATATAAACGGGATATTCCCGCAAAAATGGTAAACCGGGCTTTCCCCGGTGCGTTTGTGCTTTAACCACCTCCTGAAAGGCACAAAAAAACACCAGGCCTGAACCAGCCTGATGTTGTTTTCTTTCCCGCTATTTTATTTTCATTTCTGTTAATCATCCCAATATTCAAGAGACTCCTGAGATATGGAACGGATACCAAACAGTTTATACATAAAGTCTTCCCTGTCATCGAACATCTCAACGATAATAATCCTGTCCTTCTCTATTCTGTAAAACAAGTAATTATGTCCTACATAAAGGTATCTGTAATCACAGTCAATATCATACATCGAAGATACAGCAACTCCTTTTTCTGCAAAATCTTCAAGCCCTCTTGCTGCATCTGTAATCCGCTTCAATGCTTTTTCTGCCGCTTCTGAACCAAATTCATCTGTCAGCCGCACCCTCAATGCTTTCAGCTTGCGCCTTACAACTTGTGAATATTCAAGTTTTTTCAACCCTATACCCCCAGTTCTGCTTCCAGCTCGTCAGCAGATACCGTTCCTTCCTCACGGATGGAGATTTCCGCCTCATTTAATTTGCTCATTAGCTGAAAAAGGGCTTTCTGTTTGTCAAGCTCATCTAATTCTTTCATATCTATGATAGCGCACTGTCCATGTCCGTTACGGGTTAAATAAACTCTGTTGCCATATGTGACCTCATTTATGACTGCTGTATAATTCCTCAAATCTGAAATAGGTTTAATATTCGGCATATCGATTCCTCCTTTTTCCATAATCATCTGCATTGCTTTATGGTAATTTTATTATACGCATTTACTGCAAATTATTCAATATATTTCATCGTGAATTTACAGCGCATATTTTCATGGGGTCATTTTCATAAGGCAAAACATTACTCCGCTGCTTTATTTTTTACCGCCCGATAAGTCCGTCTGATTTCCCTCATTTTCGCCACATCGGTTTCCGGGTAAAATACCGCCAGAATTCCTGCCTTTGTCATGCCGAGAGCCATCATTTTGTGAAGCTCCTCTTTCTGCTCTTTGGAATACTGCCACTGTGCCATACGGTTCCGGGCGAAAAAAAATAGGACTAAGTCAGCAAATCCAAAGAACAGCAGATACTGCTGCCCATACTTTGGTCGAAAGCTAATTTAGTCCTGTCTAAATTTACAATATTCAGTTTTTCAGGCACAAAATGCCTGCTGCCAAAAATCAAATATACTGCGTGTGAAATAAATGCAAGTTTGTTTTTCTGAATGATAAAATGAGCTCATCCTAACTCAAAATAACCATTGATCTGCCTTTTTTTCGTAGGACTAAATCAGCGGGAACCCTTGATTTTGCCGGGTTCTTACTAACTTGACATTATAATAACACGCTCCCCCGTGTCGATAATACAGACTACCACGCCCCTTCCCGTGAGGCTTAAGGGAGGCCTCTGAACCTGGGTGATGCCGCTTGCGATCAGGCTCCCCGGGTCGAACCCCTCCGCCACCCGTCCCTGCTGCATCAGCCCATAGAGCTTGGGGATGGTCTGATAGTCAAAAAAATATTCCTCGATATCGGGAATTCCGCTTCTGTTTAAATAGACCACATTGTACAATTTTTCGATGTCTGCATAGCAGAAGTCATACACTCTGTCCGTCTCCACCATGCCGATGGAATAATCCGTGATCACATCATAAAAATTATTGGAAAGAATCTTTTCCTTACAGTCCGCCACACTGCTTCTCCTTTTACGGGTCTGAAAACAGGCGATCCCAAAACTCAGATTTGTAAATAATGCTTTTAGTATGCAGCATATTTCATAAACAGACCCTTGCTGACCGCCGGTACTTGGGCTGCGTCCTTTGCAGCCTTAGGTACCGCTGCGGTCAGCTCGGAGCGGAAGCGTGTCTGTGTTGAAACATGCTGCATCCTCCAAAGCATTTTCTAAATCTTCCTTTTGCAGTCGCCTGGCCTTAAGACCCTGACTTTTCTTTTATAATATGCAGGAACAGAAAAAAAACAAACCTTCATTTCCTGCTGCTTTTCGATTTGCAAAATGTCACATACGCCTGTTCCTGCGTCA
This sequence comes from Candidatus Acetatifactor stercoripullorum, assembly GCF_944382095.1. Lineage (NCBI taxonomy): Bacteria > Bacillati > Bacillota > Clostridia > Lachnospirales > Lachnospiraceae > Acetatifactor > Candidatus Acetatifactor stercoripullorum. The sequence continues at coordinate 99,896 of NZ_CALWMU010000004.1, read as the reverse complement.
TATCACCGACTCCGTTCAATGGCCCCTGCGGGACAGATTTCAAAGCAATTTCCACAGTGCAGGCAGTGTTCCTGTTGGATGGCAACGGGTTTTTTGGTAATATCAATGCACTTCTGGGGGCATTTGGAATAGCACAGTTTGCACCCAATGCACTTGTCCGTCACAAAGTAGCCGGTTTCCTTTGCCTGTGCGCCACCGAAGGAAATGCCTGCCCGTTCAATCGGCTGTTTGGAAAGGTCAAACCATTCGCCAGTCCCCTCGTAGATTTTGAACACAGTGAGGGCGCTGCGGGAGCGCTCGTCAGGATAAATCTTTGCCATGTAAGGGTTTTTGCGGAACAGATCGGGCAGCCTGTCCGGCCCGATTTCTTTTGCCCTGCCCTGCACCGACAGGGCCACACAGGAAAGAGTATCTTCTCCCTTCATGGCCGTAAAAGCAATGTTTTCATTGGCTTTCAGCCGTTCATAAAAATTCTTGCCCTTTGCGGTCAGAAAATAAAGGCCGCTTTCATCATAGTCCATAATGTCGATGGCGCAGGTAACGGGACGTCCCTCACCGTCCACGGTGGCAAATACGGCAGAGTGAATTTCTTCCACAATATATTTCAAATAATCTCTCCTCTGCATGATGAACCTCCTGCTCCCGCCTGCCCTTTCATATCGGGGCAAGCCGTTTATAAAGCAGCATGGTGACAATGCTGATACCGATTCCTTTTTATTTTGCAGACTGCCACTGCCGTCATTAAAACTTGCCGTTCTGATTCTGCCACGTGGACTCATCAGCGATGGTTTCCATCACATCCCAATGCTCTGCAATCTTGCCATTCTCCACGCGCCACAGGTCATAATAGCTGGTAGGCGCGCCGCCGAAGGTGCCCTCACTGACAGCCAGAACAAAGTTGCCCTGTGCCAGTACCTGATGGGTGGTAGTGTAAATCATCTGGATTCCCTGCTCGGCAAGAGCGGACAGCGCAGCGCCCAGCCCGGAAAGTCCATCGGCAATGCCCGTGTTGTGCTGAATGTAAATATCTCCCTCAAAGTAGTCGGCAGTTTTTTCGGGTCGCTTTCCCTGCATAACATCGTAGAGGAAATTCTTCACCAATTCGCGGTTTTCCTCAGTCTTATCCATATCCTTCAGTTCCTTCGTACCGTCGATCTGCGTCCGGCCAGAAGGATTCGGCTCAGCTTTCGCAGCCATCTTCAAAGGCCCGGATGTTATTAACAGTGGTTTTTACCGGCACAGAAGCCAGATAGGAAACAGAGCAGGCGAAAGCGTCGCGTCCGGTGCCATAGGCCAGGTTGTGCTGAATGTATCCTTCAGCCAGCAGGCTTTTCGCTTTTTCAGTGTCGCCATCAGCGAAGGTGTGAATGAGTTCGAGAGCTTTCCGAATATTTGTCATTTTGGTTTCCTCCTATTGATTGCATGATTGTTTACAATGAGCTTCGGTTCGGCCGCTCTCCTCAGCTCTTGTCTTTATTATAGGCAGGAAAGTTTCTTTCGTAAAATACGCACTTTTTTGTGCTGTAGACACCAAAATGATACTATTGCAGCTTCTGCTTTAAAATCACCGTTTCCAGCGGATCCATGCTTCCCTGTTCTCCCTTTGCTTCTCCTGTGCGCAGCATTTCTTCTCCCTCGGGCATTTCTACTGTGACAGGCTGCCCATTCCAGTTGGTATAAAAAAGATAGCGCTCTTTCTGGCCGCATCTTGTGCACAGAGTCACTCCCTTAGGCAGTCCGCCGGGAATATAGGCAGCGCCCGCTCTCTCAAGCAGCCTGCCGTACAAAAGAAACAAAAAGTCATTCTCCGCCCTTGCCGCCAGATACCAGACCTCCCCCTTTCCTATCCGGCGTCTTGTAAGGGCAGGCATTCCCGCATACCATCCGGAGGTATAGCATGCCTCCACATCCGCCTCTCTGGCGTGAATCACCTCGCAGTAATCCCTGCAGCTCCATCTGCCCTCCCCAGGCAGGCTTTCCCCAGTACAGCAAAAGCCTCCCCTTTCCTGGGGGTATAAAAGATCAAGCTCCTCCGCCCAGACTCCTGCCAATTCCCCAAGAGGGCCCGGAAAGCCTCCCTGAAAGCATAAATCGTTTTCATCTGTAATGCCGCTGAAATAGGTTAAGAGCAAGACCCCTCCCGCCTGCACAAACTGCATAAGCCGTTGCGGAAGCTCCTCCTTTACCAGATAAAGCATGGGAGCGGCAATCAGTCTGTAGCCCTCCAGGGACTGTTCCTCATCTATCACATCCACATTTACCCCATAGCGTCTAAGGGCCCGGTAATGCTCTCGTATGGTTTCTTCATAAAATTTGTCGCATCTGGGCCCTTTGGACCCTTCAATGGCCCATCTGTTGTTCCAATCGTATAAAAGAGCGGTCTGGGAAATGGTTTTGGTTCCTTCTATTTCCCCTAAGTTCTCCAGTATCTCGCCAAGCCTTGCCGTCTCCCGGAACACTCTGGTATGCTCATGGCCGCAGTGCCCTACTACGGCTCCGTGGAATTTTTCATAGCCGCCTCTGCTCTTTCTCCACTGAAAATACTGTACGCTGTCCGAGCCATGGGCGATGGCCTGCAGGCAGCCGGCCACATGGATGCCGGGGGCCTTTGGCTTTCCCACTGCCGGCCAGTTTGTCAAAGAAGGCGTAGTCTCCAGAAGCCAGAAGGGGCTTTTTTTCAGGGAGCGGGTCACATCGTACTCAAAGCCGGCGTCCATAGCGATTTCATAATCCGGGCCGCCGCCCCACTGAGGATAACAGTCCAGGGCCGCCACATCCAGCCAGGGCGCCATTTTGGGATAATCCACCTCGATAAAGCTGCCGATCATGTTAGTGGTCACAGGAACCGAAGGGGCATATGCTCTTACCGTTTCGATTTCCCGGCGCATAAAATCCACGGTCTGTTTTGTCACAAAACGCTTCCAATCAAGAGTCAGCCCCTGCAAGGCCATCTCTCCCCTTGAGGATGGGGATTCTATCTGCTCCCAGTCCGTAAAGGTCTTTGACCAAAAGCCGGTCCACCAGGCTTTGTTTAACGCCTCAAGGGCGCCGTATTTTTCTCTCAAAAATTCTCTGAAGGCATTCTGGCACAGGGGGCAGTGGCATTCCCCGTGGTATTCGTTGGAAATATGCCACGCCTTGAGCGCCGGATGGTTCCCATACCTTTTTGCCAGCCTTTCGTCGATTTCCCGCACCAGCCGTCTGTATGCCGGGGAGGTATAGCAATGATTCATGCGCATGCCGTAGAGATTACGTTTCCTGTCCTCCGAAACCCGAAGCACCTCAGGATACGCCTTTGCAAGCCACGCCGGTCTTGCTCCGCTGGGAGTGGCCAGTATAACGGATATATGATTTTCATAAAGTGTATCCATCATTTGATCCAGCCATGTGAAATCCCACACGCCCTCCTGCGGCTCCAGTGCCGACCAGGCAAAGACCCCCAGGGTCACCGTGTTGATATGCGCAAGCTTCATAAGCCGGATATCCTCCTTGAGAATATCCGGCCTGGAAAGCCATTGCTCCGGGTAATAGTCCGCTCCGTGCATCAGCCCTTTTCTTTTCATTTTCCCTCCTGTTCCTCTTTTTCCAGAAAATCCTGTACCAAGTCTGCACAAGCCACACCAGCCTCAATGGCTTTCTCATTGGTGTACTCCTCAAGACCTATGGAGAAAAGCCTTCCCCGTCTTTTTTCCGCAAACCTTCTTGTGCCATACCATTCTACCTGGGGCGCTATGTGAATAATCGAAGCCTTTTCAAATCCCTGCCTGGTTTTCCGCAAGGTATCCCTAAGCCTGTAAGCGTAACCTCGAAGAGCTATTTCCGCCCGGGACAGCGTAAAAATGGAGAAATCAGGCAGTGTTATGGGTACGCCTGCCATGATGGTTTCCCCGAAATCAGGGCTGTGAAAGCACCTGAAAGCCTCGGTTCCACAGATTATTCCATTCTTTTTCCAGGAAAATTCAGGCTGCAGCATTCCTATGAGAAAGCCCTCCCCGCATATGCTTCCCGGCTCCAGCGCCTCTGCAAGAGCCTGCGTGGGAATACCGTTCCACTTTATGGCGCCATAGGCCTTACTGCTGCCTGGCTGCCAGGGAATACCCGCCATTGCCAAGACAGCTCCATAGGGCTCTGCGTCCACCAGCGCCCTGCTGTGTATCTCCAAAGTTTCTGTCTTGCACTCTGCCAGACACACGATCTCCTCTTCCTCCTGTTTTACCTCAAACGGAAATATATGGCTGAGCACGGTGACGCCGGCCGCCTCTAACATCTGGGCCAGTACCAGCTTACAGCGCTGGTCATGGAATAAGGGTCCTTTTGTTCCCTCCGCTCTTCCCGCCTTTTCCAGCAGTTCTTCCGCATATGCAGCCGCTCTGGGCTCCTTTATCTTTTCACAAAAAAGACTTACCTCAAGCCCGCCTGTGGCCGCTCCGCCCAAAGAGCCTTCTCTCAGCGTAAGCAGTACCTTTCTCCCCGCCTTTGCCAGGGAAGCTGCCGCAATGCAGCCCTCCAGAGAGCCTCCCACAATCAGCACGTCTGTCTCTTGTCTTTCTGTCTGTTTCATTTTCCTTCCTCCTACACAGGGCTGCCTTCGGCAGGTCCCTTTTTCTTTTCCGCAAGTCCAAGCTCTTTTAGTCTTTCTTCCGTTCCCAGATATACGTTTTGGGAGAGCAGTTCCTCTTGGATTCCTTTCATATCCCTTGCAGCCAGCTCTCTTACGGTGACGCCTTCCTTTGCCGCAAGCCCCGCAGCAGCACCTGCCGCCTGTCCCAGGGACATACCCGCAGACTGATAGCGCAGCATGGTCTGGGGCACTGCGGATACACTTTTTCCGCTGGCCACAAGCAGATTATCCACCCCCTCCGGCAGCATAACGCCAAAGGGAATATCCACGGTAGCATTGCTCACAAACTCACCTGTCAGCTTAAAGTTCATCTGCCTTGGCCTGCAGGCGATTACATCCTGCTGATAAATGTCCTCTTCCTCAAAATCCTTTGACTTGGCATATTTTTCATCTCCCGTAAGATTACGAAGTATATTATACTCTATATCCGTGCCGTTTGCCGTAGGATCGTCCGAATGAATTTTTCCTGTTTTCTTTTGCTCATCCTTGTCAAAGGTCACATCACTCTCAATTCCCCTGCTCACCCGTATGGCCAGCTCATCCGATACCTGAGCCACATAGGCGTGCTCAAAGCCGGGAATATTTTTTATCATAAAGTCCGCCACATAATAAACCGCCTCATGAGCCCTTTCCTCTGCGTCAGAGAGTACAAAGGGGTCCAGGGAACGAATCCGCCACATCTGGGAGTTGATCACTGCCGTGTCAGATCCCTTCATCCCTATGATACAGCAGGAGTCCATGGAAAAAATATCTCCGATCTCCTTTTGAAATCGTCCCTCCTTTATGGCATCCTGAAACAAATCCCAATCCTCTCCTCCCGAATGGGGAAAATAAAGCACATCTCTGTTGAGCCATTCCTCCTCAAACTCCTTAAAGTCCTTCATGGCGTCAATCCCTATGGGAAAGGTTTCGGGATGCTTTTTAAAATGCTCATACAGCTCCTCCAGCCTTACGTTGGCAAACTTAAAGGTAAGGGTCGCCATGCCGCAGGCATACCGGGTAGGCGCACCGGCCTTCCAGGCCATGTCGCATTCTCCCGTGGTGTCCACCACCTGCTTTGCCCGGATCAGCGCCTTTCCGTCAGGAGTATTTACCCACACTCCTGTTATTTTTCCATCCTCAACCAGAGGCTTAAGGGCCATGGTGTGAAATAGAACCTCCACCCCGGCGTCCTCCATCATCTCGTCAAAAACCACCTTCATCTGCTCCGGGTCGTGCACCAGTCTTCCGTCAGGATAACGCCACTTGGAGGTGGCAGCTCCTCTTTTCTCCATGCGCTCCATCCACTCCAGGGGCGCTCCCTTCATGACCATCCGCCCGTCCCGGGTAATAAAATGATTGTATAGATTAGAGATCATACTGGAGCTGGCAATGCCTCCCAGAAATCCGTTTCTTTCCAGAAGAATCACCTTTGCTCCCGTCCTTCCGGCTCCCCAGGCCGCGCCGCAGCCCGAGCAGCCTCCGCCGCATACCAGCACATCTGTTTCTATTATTTTTTCGCCCATCTTCTCCTCCGTCCATTTTTTCAGGCTTTTTTCTAAAAAATTTTTTTCCTGCCTTCTCAGCTCTTGATTCCCGTGGTAGCGATTCCCTGTACGAAATATTTCTGCAAGCAGATAAACAAAACAATCACCGGCAGCATACTTACACAGGACATTGCAATGATACTGTTCCAATTTACCACCGAGTCCGCATCTATGGCCAGTCTCAGTCCCAGGGATACCGGATATTTGGTAACTCTGTCTATGTACAAAAGCGGGTTAAAGAAGTCATTCCAGGTCCACACGGTCTGAAACAGCGCCGCAGACACAATAGGAGCCTTGGAAAGCGGCAGAATCACCTTCACCAGAATCTGCCATTTTCCCGCTCCGTCAATATATGCGGCCTCATCCAGGTCCATGGGAATTCCCCGGAAAAACTGAATCAGCAGATAAGTGAAAAAAGGATTCACTGCAAATGCCGCCATGGCATAAAAGGGAATATAGCTGTTGAGCCAGTTAAAATCGTTAAATAAAATATACCTGGGTATCATGACCACTGTGTTTGGCAGCATCATGGTGGACAGCATGGCCATCATCAGTACTTTTCTGCCCTTAAACTCAAATCTGCAAAATCCATAGGCCACCAAAATAGCCGACGCCACTGTGAGAAGCACGGTGGGGATCACCAGCTTGCAGGAGTTGATCAAAAAGGTGGAAAAGGGCACTGCCGCCGTGGATTTCCAGCCGTTGATGAAGCCGTCCAGCGTAAAATTTTCGGGAAACAGCTTCACCGAGGTGAAAATTTCCGCATTTTCCTTGAAGGAAGAAAAAAAGAGCCACAACAGAGGATACCCCACTATTACCGCCGCTGCCGTTATCACAAGGTACAGCGCCGCCGTCTTCCATTTCCGTTTCATTTTTCCTCTCATTCCGCCGTTTCAACGGCCTTGTATTTTTACCTTCATCGCTCGTCACTGTAATACACCCATTTCCCCGACAAGGAAAAAAATACCAGGGTAAAGGTGATAATGATAGAGAACAAAATCCATGAAAGGGCGCTGGCATATCCCACCTTCATATCCCGGAAGGCAGTGTCATACAGATACAGGGAATACAGATAGGTACTCTTTACCGGCCCGCCCTTTGTAACCAGATATGCCGGCGTAAAAATCTGGATGATCTCAATGGTCTGCATGATGGCGTTGAAAAAGATAATGGGCGAAATCATGGGCAAGGTAATCTTCCAGAAGATACGAAAGGGGCCCGCCCCGTCAATTCTTGCAGCCTCCGTCAGGTCTGTGGGAACATTTTTTAACGCCGCCAGAAAAATCACCATAGGCGCCCCCATCTGCCAGAGGGGCAAAAGCATCATAACCGGAAGGGCCAAATCCGGATTTCCCAGCCAGTTCGGCCCCTCTATTCCAATTACGCCCAGAAGCAGATTCACCAGGCCGTCCTTTTTAAAAACGTATTTCCACAAGATTGCCAATGCAACGCTGGAGCCCAGTATGGAGGGAAGATAAAAGACCGTATAAAATACGCCTCTTCCCTTTCTGATTTTATTGAGCATAAGCGCCACCGTAAGCGCCATAGCCAGCTTGAGCGGAACCGACACTACCGTGTACAGCAGGGTTCTCCCCAAAGAATCCATGGCTGTATTGTCCGTGGTAAAAATCTCCATATAATTTTTAAGCCCCACAAAATCCATTTGGAACATATCATAGTCCGTAAAGGAGTATAAAAGAGAAACCACAAAGGGATACAGGGTCAACACAAAAAATCCTATCAGCCATGGCGCAATATAAAGATATCCCAGATATTTCTGCTTCCTGCTTTTCATCTGTCAAACCACCTATCTGCCGTTGTCAGCCGGCGCTTAATTCCTGCAATATTGCATTCAGATCAGTAATCATATTGGCAGAGGCTTCTTCCGGCGTCTCCACTCCGTAGATCACCATTTCCATATAGTCCACAAAGACGGATTTCACTGACGCATTCAGCTCATAGGCGCCATTTTTCAAGGACATTGTGTCATTGGAAATCTGAATGGCCTGTGACATGAGCTCACTTAACATATTGTTGCTTTCCAGTGCCTCCAGAGCGCTTGCGCTGGCAGGAACGCCTCTCTGGGTGCCCAAAATCAGGGACGCTTCCTCACTGTTTAAAAACCACTCCATAAACTCCGCCGCAGCCCTCTGATGGACTTCATCGGAATTTTTATTGATGGCAACCATCAGGGAAGGACAGCATTCCTGTCCGGAAATCTGGGCGTCCTCAAACATAGGCATTGCCGTTACGCCAAAGTCATAGTCCAGGCCTGCAATTTCCGTATCAATATTGGAAAAGAACAGGAAGATACCTCCGATTTTGCCGTTCAGCCACAAAGGATTGTTCTGCATGGAGTCATACAAAACCGCCTCATCATAGGGCTGGGAAACCTCTTCATTAAAAATCTCCAAAAAGCTGTTGAAGGCCTGGGTCATCTGCTCCTCATGAAAGCCCAGGGTGAAATCGTCCTGCACATCGATTTCATTGGTGATCTGCTCCAGCATAGGCTTTAACATATAGCGCAGATAGCCGTCCGTCACCGCTGTTGTCATATAAGCCTCCGGATCCTTTTCATGCAGCTCCTTCCCTATCTGGATAAAATCGTCCCAGGTGGACATCTGCAGATTGCCGTTCTCATCGCACCAGTCCGCCAGGAGCGTTTTGTTGTAAAGGAATACGGTTCCGTTGTAACCAAAGGGCAGTACCTGTACCTCTCCGTTAATGGTACAGTAGTCCGTCATCATGGATTCGGAAATCTGCGTCATATCCAAAATATCCGAATACTGGGACAAATCCGCAAAAGCGTCCCCTCTGGCCGACAGCTCCGCCACCCAGCCCTGATCCACCTGAAAGATGTCCGGGGCGTTGGAGGACGCCAGCTGCGTCACCAGCTTTTCATAGTATCCGGAAAAGCTGGAATATTCCGGTTCAATGGTCACGCCGGGATGGGCTGCCTCATATACCTCAATGGCCTCCAGGGTGGCTTCATGCCTGGAATCTCCTCCCCACCAGGAAAACCGAAGCACAATTTCTTCACCGTCTCCGGCCCCGGCAGTCTCCTGTGATGCCGAATCCGTTTCCGTACTGTCCGCAGATGCAGTTTCCGTTCCAGCAGTTTCCGTCCCAGAAGCCTCCGAAGAGGGCGCCGGCTCTTGCGCCGTCTGGCCACAGGCTGCCAGGCTTGCGGTCATAGCCGCTGCTGTCAGCAATGCAAATAACCTTTTTTTCATACCTTTCCTCCTTTATTTTGTACTTTGTTTGGTTGGTGGTTTGAGTATAGCATCTTAAGGCCAAATCCCATACCTACAGAGATTGACAAAAGCTCTCATCATATGCTAACCTTTTCTCATAGGTATCATTATATGACATATCGTTTCATAAGGAGGCCCAAGAAGAAGATGTATTCCTTGATTATCGTGGAAGATGATGATAGTATACGAAGTGGATTGGTACATTTATTCCCTTGGGAGGACTGCGGCTTTACCATTACCGGAGATTTTTCCAACGCAAGAAGCGCCTGGAATTTTTTAAAGGAGCATTCTTCTGTGAACGCTGTTCTGACGGATATCAGAATGCCCCTGATGGACGGTCTGGAGCTGACACGCAGGGTGTATGAGGAAATGCCTCAAACTTCTGTTTTTCTCATATCGGGATTTCAGGATTTTTCCTATGCCCAGCAGGCGATTCATTACAATGTGAAGGATTTCTTTATTAAGCCTGTGCGCCATCAGAATCTGATGCTCTCCTTTTTAAAGCTGAAGGAGGAGCTTGACCGGCTGAATCTTCCGGATGCCGATCCGGGCCCGGTAAATCAATACTATGATCAGATTCTCCGCATGGTAAAAACCTATGTGACGGATCATTTAAAAACCGCCACTCTGGAGGAAGCCGCCGTTTTGTCCCACTTAAGCGCCGGTTACCTCTCCCGGCTTTTCAAAAGCCAGTGTTCCATGTCCTTTTCAGATTATGTGCTGAAAAAGCGGATGGAGAGAGCCTGCGTGCTGTTAAGTGATCCCAGAAACAAGGTCTATGAAGTTTCCGACGCCGTGGGATATGATAATCCCAAAAATTTTTCCCGGGCATTTCGCAGCTATTTTCATATGTCACCCAAGGAATTTCGAGAAAAGGGCAGTCAAGCTTATGATGAAACATAACCGAATGCAGCAAAAATACTTCTTCCGCCAGTTGATCCGCCACCTTCTGCTGATCACCCTTCCTATTCTCATGCTGGGAATCCTTCTGACCAATCATTTTCGAAACCAGCTGCAAGAGGAGCTCACCGCCTATGCGGAGCGCTCCAAAAACTATATGCTTACCAGCGTTACGGATATTCTCAACACTTTTTCTGAGCAGATGGCCATTTTTTCCACTTCCCCTTCCATGGCCGTTTCCATTTCACGGCTTCTCAACGAACAGTCTCTGGATTACAAAAATAATGTGATGAAATCCATTATTCCCACCATCATCGGAACAACTGTAAATCTCAGTGATTATGTGGATTCTATCTATATTTATTATGATAATCCTCACGGTAATTTCTTCAGCAGCACCGCAGGCTATACCAACATTACCTCCGCAGCCTGTCAGGACAGCGGATGGCTTTCCTCCTATGAGCAGGCTGAGGCTTCGCATCAACAGTGGGTGGAAATCAGAAGCATAAGGAATTATTCCTTTGAGCAGGAACTGGAAACTCTTTCCGTTTTCCGCAGATTTGATTATCTGGACGGGGTTATGGTAATGAATCTGAATCTTTCTGAGATTTCCAAGACCCTGGATGTGAATCAGATTTATCCGGGCTCCTACACTCTGGTAGCTCTTTCGGATGGAAACGTTCTTTTTGGAAGCTCTGATTACAAAATTCTTGAGGCCGATTACAGGGACATTTCTGAAATCATCCAAAGCCCCTCTTCCGGGAACAAAGCCTATGACCACATAGAAATCGACAAGGTCTCCTATGTGTACTATTCCTCCACCATCCCGGAGTACGGGCTGACCATGATTTCCCTTTTGCCTGAGTCCGAGGTATTCCGCACAGTAAACAGCATGGTCATGGCTTTTGCCATAATTATTGTCTTTAGCATCCTGTTGAGCATCACCCTAAGCCTGCGGGGCACCATTCACAATTTCAGGCAGCTTCACCAGCTTCTGGAGCTGTTTTCCTGCGCAGAAGCCGGAAAGGCGCTGCCATCCTCCTTCCGCTCCCAGACCCGCAACGAATACGACCTGATTTTCAACAATATTATATCTACCTTTATATCAAACAACCGGCTCCGGCTTGACCTGGCAGAGGCAAAGGTCCACCAAAAGGACGCACAGCTTGCAGTTTTGCAGCTCCAGTTAAACCCGCATTTTATTTTCAATACCCTGCAGACCGTGGATCTGGAAATTCTCAAATCCCAGCCCCCGGGCAATACCTCCAGCTTTTTAATTCACAACCTGTCGGATATTCTGAAATACTCTCTGGAAAACACCTCCAGGCTTGTACAGTTGAAGGAGGAAATCGCCGTCTGCAAAAAATATGCGGAAATTCAAAAGCTCCGATATACCAATCCCTTTCTTTTATACTGGGAGTATGAGGAGGAGGTTTTGGAAATTCCCATTATCCATCTGGTTCTGCAGCCTCTTTTGGAGAACAGTCTGCATCATGCCATAAAGGAGCTGCCGAGGCAGGGGCTTATCAAGATAAAGCTTTTCATCCAGAACAAAAGGCTTCACTTTTATGTGGTGGACAATGGTCTTGGCATCTCGAAGGATCGGCTGGCAAAGATAAACAGCCGCCTGAAACGCCAGAACCTCACACAGAATTCCCACATCGGCCTGTATAATACCAATATGCGGCTGGTGCTCACCTACGGTCCAGAGGCGGCCGTCTGCGTAAACAGTAAGGATGGACAGGGAACGGTGGTTCATTTCAGCATTCCCGTTTAAAAAAGAAAAGGCGTTTTCACGCCTTTTCTTTTACTCTTAAGCATCTGATGGCATTGAGCACAGCCAGCACCATAACGCCTACATCCGCAAAGATTGCCATCCACATGTTTGCAATACCCACAGCTCCAAGCAGCAGGCACACAGCCTTCACCGCCAGGGCAAATATAATGTTTTCATAGACAATGCGCAGACATTTTCTGGAAATTTGAATTGCCAGTGCAATTTTCTGGGGATTGTCATCCATCAGTACAATATCCGCCGCCTCTATGGCTGCATCTGAGCCCAGGGCTCCCATGGCAATTCCTATATCCGCCCGGGACAGCACCGGAGCATCGTTGATGCCATCTCCCACAAAGGCAAGCTTTTCCTTGGGACGTTTTTCCAAAAGAAGCTTCTCCACCTCTTCCACCTTATCCCCAGGCAGAAGCTCGCTCTTGACCCGGTCAATGCCAAGCTCTGCCGCCACATGCTCCGCCACCGCCCTGCTGTCTCCGGTGAGCATCACCGTGGTTTTCACTCCGGCTCGTTTCAGCGCCCTGACGGCTTCCTTTGACTGCTCCTTTATCACATCCGCAATCAGAATGTATCCCCCGTAGCTGCCCTCCACAGCCACATGGACCACTGTGCCGATTCCGGCGCCTTCCATGCAGGACAGGCCCAATGTTTTCATCAGCTTTCCGTTGCCTGCAGCCACCTGTCTTTCGTCAACCATTGCAGTAACGCCCTGTCCGCCGATCTCCTCTACGCCGCTTACCCTACCCGCGTCGATCTCCTTTCCCCAGGCCTCTTTCAGGCTCTTGCTGATGGGATGATTGGAATAGCTCTCCACATAAGCTGCAAGCTCCAAAAGACCTGCCTGGGCATCCTCATAGGAGCTGTATTTTTCTGCAAAGTCTGCTGCCGGGAAGATTCCCGTCACGGCAAACACACCCTTGGTCAGCGTGCCTGTCTTGTCAAACACCACATATTTTGTCTGGGAAAGAGCCTCCAGATAATTGGAGCCCTTTACTAAAATACCGCAGGCGGACGCCCCTCCGATACCGCCAAAAAAGCTTAAAGGGATGGAAATCACCAATGCGCAGGGACAGCTGATTACCAAAAAGGTCAAGGCTCTGATCACCCATGTGTCAAAGGCCGCCGGATTTCCCACCAGCAGATTGAAAGCGGGCGGAAGCAATGCCAGAACCAGCGCGGCCCCACAGACTGCCGGCGTGTAATATCTGGCAAATTTTGTGATAAAATTTTCCGAGCGGGATTTTTTCATACTGGAATTCTCCACCAGATCCAATATCTTGGACACAGTAGATTCTCCGAATTCCTTTGTGGTCTTTATCCTTAAAAGTCCCGACACGTTGATACAGCCGCTGATCACAGCATCCCCCTCCTTCACTTCTCTCGGGATGCTCTCTCCCGTAAGGGCGCTGGTGTTCAGGGTTGACGTTCCCTGAAGCACTACCCCGTCAATGGGCACCTTTTCCCCCGGCTGTACCAGAATAACGGTTCCCGGCTCCACCTCATCAGGGTCTACCCGGGAAAGCTTACCGTTCTCCCCCTCTATATTGGCATAATCAGGACGGATATCCATCAGTGCGCTGATATTTCTGCGGCTTTTTCCCACAGCCACCGCCTGAAACAATTCCCCGATCTGATAAAACAGCATAACGGCCGCGCCTTCCACATATTCGCCCAAAAGCATGGCTCCCACAGTGGCTGCCGCCATCAGGAAATTTTCATCAAATACCTCTCCGTGGACAATGCCCAGTACGGCCTTCCTCAAAATGTCATAGCCGATAATCAGATAGGGAATCAGATACAAAGCTGCTCTCAAGGGGCCCTCCACGGGGACAAAGGAAAGCACTGCCAGCAAAAAGGCGGACAGAATAATACGATATAAAACTTTTTTCTGTTTCTTTGTCATTTACACATAAACCTCACAGTCTGATTCCACTCTCTTACAAGCCTTTACCACCTGCTTCATAACGGCTGACTCCTCCGTTCCCTCCTCAAATTCCACCTTCATCTTCTGCGTCATAAAGCTTACAGCCGCATCCTTAACGCCCTCCACTTTTTTTGCCGCATCCTCCATCTTCAGAGCGCAGGCTGCACAATCCACTTCGATTTTGTAAGTCTTTTTCATGCCATTCTCCTCCATATTTTGTAGTTGCAAATGAATCGCATTTGCATGTTTCTCTAATCATATGTTCATTTATTCATATGTATATAATACCATACGCCCTGAAATTGTCAATAGAAAATTTAAGTTTTTCCTTATCAGTAATAAAAAGAGAAGGCACTGTAGTACATCCTCTCAGATGCTTTTGCTGTGCCTTCTTTCTTCTTTTTCTCAGACAGTTGTCTTATGGATGCCGTTTTGTCTTCTCTACTCAGCGGCAATCTCCCGCAGACCGCTCACATTTTCCACAAGCTGGTTGCTGCGGATATCTATGACAGGCCCTCCGGTGCCTTCTATATACTCTCTGGTAATGGTCACGCGCCCGATATTATCGTCCTTTGGAATCTCATACATAATATCCAGCATAAATTCCTCGATGATGGAACGCAGGGCTCTGGCTCCGGTATCCCGCTTCATGGCCTTTTCCGCAATGGCCTCCAGCGCCTCGTCCGTAAACTCCAGCTTTACCTCGTCCAGCTCAAGCAGCTTCTGGTACTGCTTTAGAATGGCGTTTTTGGGCTCCTTTAAAACCTTCACCATCATTTCCTTGGACAGGCCCTCCAAGGTAAAAATAATAGGCAGACGTCCGATAAATTCCGGAATCATTCCAAATTTTCGAATGTCCTCCACCGTAACCTTGGAAAGAATGTTCTTATCCTTATCATATTTATCCTTCAGCTCTGCGTTAAAGCCGATAGACGCCGTTTTCGTCAGACGCTCCTTGATAATGTCCTCCAGATCGGGGAAGGCTCCTCCACAGATAAACAGAATATTTCTGGTGTTTACCGTGGCAAGGGGCACCATGGCATTTTTGCTGTTGGCCCCCACAGGCACCTCCACCTCGGCGCCCTCCAGAAGCTTCAGCATCCCCTGCTGTACGCTCTCTCCGCTTACATCCCTGGAGGTAGTGTTTTTCTTTTTGGCAATCTTATCGATCTCGTCAATAAAAATAATGCCTCTCTCCGCCTTTTCCACATCGTTGTCCGCAGCCGCAAGGAGCTTTGACACCACGCTCTCGATATCATCACCGATATAGCCCGCTTCCGTTAGTGAGGTTGCGTCTGCAATGGCCAAAGGTACGTCAAGAAGCCTTGCCAGGGTTTTCACCAGATAGGTCTTGCCGCAGCCGGTGGGGCCGATCATCAGCATATTGGACTTCTCAATTTCGATATCATCCATGGTTCCCGTGGCAACCCGCTTATAATGGTTGTACACCGCCACGGAGATCACCTTCTTGGCATGCTCCTGTCCCACCACATACTCGTCCAGGCTGGCCTTGATCTTATGAGGCGGCGGAATATTCTTGATATTCAACACCGGCTCCTCATTTTCCTTCTTCTTTTTCTTTTTCAGCTTCTGTTTATTGGGAATCCCTCCGTCTCCCTGAAGATCTGCCAGATTCACAAAGCTGATATTGGGGAAGCTTCCCTGCTTATTCAGCCGGTCCAGCTCGCTTTGCAGCTGGGTATTATTCAGCATTCCCTGATAATCAAACTGGCTCACCGTCTCCATGGTCTTGTGCATACAGTCATTGCACACACAGATATTGTTTGGCAGCTTGAACATTTTTCCCGTCTTGCTCTCGGGTCTGCGGCAGATAAAGCATACATCCTCGTACTCGCTGTTATCGCTTTTTCCCGCTCTTGAGGTGTTGGAGGCGTCGGCATGCTTGGAAAGCTGTGCGCTCTCCTCCTTCTCTTTCTCATCGTTTCTATTCAAATCATCTGACATTTCAGTATCCGTATCCTTCCTTTTATTCTGTTAACTGATACATCCCCATTATAACCAATGTTTCTTTGGTGTACAAGTGAAGTTTTTCTAAAAGAAATCCCGGGAAGGCGGAAAACCGCCTGCCCGGGAAAGGCATCTGCTATTACTTTGAAGTTACTGGCTGTCCGCCGGTCTGGTCCCCAGCGTAATCTCCAGATCATACTGTACATACTGGCCGTTTTCCGGTCTCATAACTGTCACTGTTGCGGTGTCGCCTGAAGCATAGTACTGGAGTACATCCTGCAGATCAGAATAGCTGCTGATTCTCTCTCCGTCAAATTCGGTAATGATATCTCCACTCATAATACCTGCACTCTCTGCAGCGGAGCCGTCCTCGGTTTCCACTACATAAACGCCCTGAGGCATATTATACATGGCAGAAATCTGAGAGGTTACCTCCTGAAGACTGATGCCCAGATAACCAACCTCGCTTTCCTCCACCCTGCTTCTGGTCTGACGCTCCATCAAGTCTGCAATAATCGGGCTTGCGGAGCTGATAGGGATGGCATAACCCATGCCTTCCACGGAGCTTCCGCTGATCTTGTTGGAGTTGATGCCAATGACCTCGCCCTTAATATTTAACAGTGCGCCGCCGGAATTACCGTGGTTGATAGCCGTATCTGTCTGAATAAAGGTGCCGGTGGAGCCGTCCTCCAGGGTAATCTCACGATTCAAGGCGCTGACAATACCGCTGGTCACAGACTGTCCATATCCCAGAGCGTTGCCGATGGCAATTACAGGCTCGCCCAGCTTCAGAGAATCGCTGTCACCCAATGTTGCAATGGCAATGCTGTTCTTGGTTTCATCAGAAAGCGAATCCAGAGGAATCGCAATCACTGCAAGGTCCATATCGGAATCCGTTCCCTTAATGCTGGCCTGGGCTTCCGTCTCATCAATGAAGGTCACCGTCAGGGCATCCGCATCCTCTACCACATGATAGTTTGTCACAATCAGCAGTTCTTCCTCGCTCTCCGCCACAATAATGCCGCTGCCGCCTGAGGTCAAGGGCTGGCTGTAGGTCTGTCCGAAAATATTGGTTCCCGTCTCCGTGTAATTATTCACAATGGACACCATTGCCGGCATGACCTCCTCCACCACGGAGGAAATATCGGAATCCACTACAGTGACACTGTTGGTGCTGGTAAGCTGGATTCCTGAGCCAGAGGTATTGTCCTCTGCCACGGCATCTCCTGTCTGGGACCCCACTGTCACATTGCTGTTGGAGGAAAGCTGTGCGGTTCCCTCGTGGACGGCATAAAAGCCTACCCCTGCGAACAGGCCAAAGAGCAGCCCCATGCTCACACTCATCATCACCTTGCGGAAAACCCCTTTTCCTTTGCGCTTGGGCTCTTTCCCTTTTGTACCAGGATTCGGATTCTGTCCCTGGAAGGTATTTCCCGGGCCCGTATGGTATGCGTTATAGCCCTGATACTGAGTGCTGTTATAAATTTGGTCTCTATCTGCGGCATTTCCTCCGCTGTAAACACCGGAGGTATTACTGCCGGCGCCGCTGCCGGAATAAATTTCATTGTCGTACATAAATACTACCTCTTTTCTGGATGTTTTGTTTTCTTTGTTTATGCACTCAGTATAGCCATGATTTGTGACGAAATTGTGATGAAACTATTAAACGCCTGTGAAATCGTTTTTTATTCCACTGTGACAGATTTTGCCAGATTTCTTGGCTTATCCACATCGCAGCCTCTGCCCACAGCCACATAATAGGCAAACAGCTGTAATGGAATAATGGCCAGAGAATTGGTAAAGTAAGGATTGGTCTCCGGAATATAAATCACATAATCCGATGCTTTTTCAATCTCCTTGTTTCCTTCGTTGGTCACTGCCATCACAAAGGCTCCCCTTGCCTTTACCTCTACCATATTGCTGATTGTCTTTTGAAACAGCGCTGGCTGGGTGGCAAGGGCCACCACCAGAGTGCCGTCCTCAATTAAGGAGATGGTTCCATGCTTCAGCTCCCCGGCGGCATATGCCTCGGAATGAATATAGGAAATCTCCTTCAGCTTCAGGGAGCCCTCCAGGGAAATGGCATAATCAATTCCCCTTCCGATAAAGAAAATTTCCCTGGCTCCTACATAGCGGTTTGCAAAGTGCTGTATCTTTTCCTTTTGACCCAAGAGCAGCTCTATCTGATCCGGCAGGCATCTTAAGTCATAAAGCATGTCGTCAAATTGTTTCTTACCAATAACGCCTCTGATTCTTGCAAATTTTATGGCCAGCAGGTACAGCGTCACCAGCTGGGCGCTGTAGGCCTTGGTTGTGGCCACTGCAATTTCCGGTCCTGCCCAGGTATACATCACACTGTCCGCCTCTCTGGCGATGGAGCTTCCCACCACATTCACAATGCCAAGCACCTGAAAGCCTCTTTCCTTGGCCTCCCGTAATGCAGCCAGGCTGTCCGCTGTCTCACCGGACTGGCTGATGACAATCACCATACTGTTTTCCTCCAGAATGGGATTTCTGTACCGGAATTCACTGGCTACGTCTACCTCCACCGGAATCCGGGCCAGCCCCTCCAGCACATATTTTGCCGTTACGCCAGCATGGTATGCAGAGCCGCAGGCCACAATATAAATCTTTTTCAGAGCCTTGATTTCCTCATCCGTCATCTTCAGCTCTTCAATGACAATATCCTTATCCCGGATGCGGGGCGAGATGGTATCCGACACAGTCTTCGGCTGTTCGTACATCTCCTTTAGCATAAAGTGCTCATATCCCGCTTTCTCCGCTGCGTCCGCGTCCCAGTCAATAGAAACCGGCTCCTTGACCAGCTCCTCCTCGTCCACGGAAAAGAACCTGAGACCATCCTTTCTAAGGGCCGCCACCTCCTGGTTGTTCATATAATAAACATTCCGGGTGTATTTTAAGATGGCCGGCACGTCCGAGGCGATAAAGCAGCCATCCCCATTCTGTCCCACAATCAGGGGACTGTCCTTCCTGGCCGCATAAATCTCATCCGGATAGTCCGCAAACAAAATTCCCAGGGCGTAAGAGCCCTCCACCCGATGGAGCACCTTAGTAATAGCCTCCAGAGGGTTTCCTTTATAATAGTAGTCCAGCAGATGAGCCAGCACCTCCGTGTCCGTCTCAGACACGAATTCATACCCCTTATCCATCATTTTTTTCTTCAGGGGGATATAATTTTCTATGATTCCATTGTGCACCACCGCAATGGTTCCACCGTTATTGATGTGGGGATGGGCGTTGATGTCGTTTGGCGCTCCGTGGGTAGCCCACCTGGTATGCCCGATGCCGCTAAAGCCCTTCATGGTAGAGCCTCCCTTGGTCAGGTTCTCCAGCACCTTGAGGCGCCCCTTGGCCTTTTTCGTTTCAATCCGTTCCCCGTCAAATACAGCCATTCCCGCAGAGTCGTAACCCCGGTATTCCAGCCGTGCCAATCCGTCCAAAATAATGGGGGCCGCCTGTTTCTCTCCAATATAACCTACAATGCCGCACATACCTCT
Source organism: Candidatus Acetatifactor stercoripullorum (assembly GCF_944382095.1). Lineage (NCBI taxonomy): Bacteria > Bacillati > Bacillota > Clostridia > Lachnospirales > Lachnospiraceae > Acetatifactor > Candidatus Acetatifactor stercoripullorum. The sequence goes on along the minus strand of NZ_CALWMU010000004.1, from coordinate 80,393 downwards.
CCTCTTTTCTGCGCTGCCCTTTGTATTCCAGGCTTACGGCGGCAGCGCAGCCACAAGCCCTTTATCTGTTATCTTTCCCAATATTCTTTGTTTGAAGTCAGGGCAAGCACCCATCTGCGGGGCAGATTCTCATAATGCTTTCCCAGCAGATAACCTGCATACTTGCAGACACATTGAACCAAAAATCCCGGCATCTGCCAAAACAGGCCCTTTTTTTTCAGCTGCCTGAGCGTCTCAAGCACCAGCTTCTTTCCCTCCGACTCGGAGACAACTTCTGCAAAAACCTCCGGGTGCTGGGCCTGGGATACCCCCAGATCAAAATTTCTCTTAAGCACCCCAAGCTTCGTGTCATTGTGAGAATGAATCACTCTCGCCCCGGCCTCGTATGCGATGCCATAGCCGGCCTTCACTGCACATGCCGCGTAAATCATATCCTCATTAAAAATGGTATGCTTTACAAATCCGCCCAATTCCTCATATATGTCACGTCTGTAAGCGGCACACACATTGGAACAGAAATAGGTTTTAATGCCCAGCTCCGGCAGGTCAGCCGCCGTCTTGATGCGGGACTTTGGCGGGTAGTTAAACAGCCTGGATATTTTTTCCGTTTCCCGGCAGTCCAAAGCCGGAAGCTGCCTGGCATAGGCTGCAGCCACCTGTCCCTTTAAATGGGCTGTCAGCTCCTCAATCAGCCGCTCATCCGCCGGGAGCGCGTCCTGGGTCATCATCACAAAAATATCCCCATCAGACCTGCGCACCCCTCTCCTTCTGGTTCCACCATGGTCGAATTCCTTCTTGGAAAGGTGATAAACCTTCACGTTTGGAAACAGCTCAAAAAATCTTTTCCCATAAATCAGCTGCTCGAAATACTTCTGCTCCGTATTCATCAAAATGATATTCCGCACGGGCACCGTCTGCCCCTTAAGCCCCTCCAGCAGATGAAAAAGCGCTTCTGTAGGCTTATACACAGGAATAATCACGTCAATATTCATAGCTGCAATACTCCCCATTCCTCTCACGCCAGTTCCTGTAAGAGTGTAATCTCTCTGCCATTATACTGGAATCCGAAAATAAATACAAGAAAAACCGCATTGGGCCAAAAAGACCGCCTTCACCGGCTTCATTGCCCAATACGGTTTATTATCTGCCTTTACTGCTTATTGATATAGGGGGAGGTCTCCTCCTCTATCATTCTGCTGTACTCCCGCACACTATCCGTCACGGTATAGGATTCATCTTCAAATAAAAACTGATGCAGCCAGACCACATTGGCCTCCAAATCCATAGGAATGACGCTGCTTCCCTTGGCTCCGATGTTTGCGGTGGTGCGCATGCTCTCCTCAGGGAAGCCTCCCTGATCCACAATGCGGTAATTTGCAATATTTCCTAAGAGATCCAGAATATCTCCGGAATCCAGGCTGGTGTAAATATCGTCAATGGCATCGTTAAACACCTTTGTGAGAGTAGCCAGATCAGTCTTTTTCGCCTGCTCCTCAATGGCCATAATCACCTCACGCTGGCGGGCCGCACGCTTAAAGTCATTTCCTGCGGTATAACGAATACGGCAGTAGGCGGTGGCCTGCAGGCCGTCTAAAAGCTGATAGCCCGTTTCCGTCACAGGCGTGTAGTCGCACTGAAGAACCTCTGAAATTCCGATCTGATAGTTATTGATATGCTTCAGCTCCTCGGAATCCACCTCAATATATACGCCTCCCAATCCGTCGATCACCTCCCGCAGGCCCTTGTAGCCCACCGTAACAAAATTGGTGATATCCAGATCCAGGTTCATGTTCAGCATTTTTACCGCCTGCTCCGCGCCGCCTGCGGCATAAGCATAATTACACTTGCGGTAATAATCCGTTCCCACATTCAGGAAGGTATCCCGGTAAACGCTGACCAGCTTAATGTCTCCGGTATCCATATTGATGCTGGCTATCATGATACTGTCGCTGTTGCTGCCCTTATACAGCTCGCTGTCGGTCTGGGCGTCCACACCGAAAAGAGCGACGTTCATATAGCCCTTCATGGTCTCGTTTGTTTCGACCTCCTCGGGAATCTCCAGCTGCTCCGGCTCAAGCACCGTCACCTTGGGTCCCTCGCTGGCCTGGGTCATCACCACATAAAGGATGGCCACCATAGCCAGAATTACAATAAGCTCCACTGCAAAGATAATGTATTTCTTTCTTTTTCTGGCCCGATACTCCTTCGCCGTCATCTTTCTTCTGGTTCCGGCTCCTGAGGTTCTCTTTTGATTGGAATTTGCTGCCATAATGCTTTTCTCCTTACTTCGCATGGTTTAATATGCGTTTTTGTTGATAAAACCCGTAAAAAAGGTCATAAAAATAATTTTTATATCAAATCCTATGGTCCAGTTTTCTATATAGTAAATATCATACTCAATACGCTTGCGTATGGAAGTGTCGCCGCGCAGTCCGTTTACCTGCGCCCAGCCCGTCAGCCCGGGCCTCACCTGATGCTTTACCATATAGCGGGGAATTTCCTCTCTGAATTTTTCCACAAACAGAGGCCTCTCCGGTCTTGGTCCCACAAGACTCATATCACCTTTTAAAATGTTGAACAGCTGGGGCAGCTCATCTAAGCTGGTGCGTCTTAAGAATCTGCCGATTCCTGTCACCCTTGGATCGTTCTTTACGGTCCATGCCTTTTTCTCCTCCCCGGGAGGCTGCTGCTCCATGCTTCGGAATTTATACATATAGAAGGATTTGTTGTGAAGTCCCACCCTCTCCTGCTTAAAGATAACCGGTCCCGGACTGCCAAGCTTCACTAAAACAGCTGCCGCCAGCATGATAGGAGATGTTAAAATGATCCCCACAAGGGAGCCCACAATATCCATAATCCGCTTTGTGACAATATTTCCCGTATTGGTCAACGGCACATACCGGATATTGATCACAGGAAGCCCCATCAAATCCTCAGTGTAGGGTCTGGTGGGTATCAATTTGTTGTAGTCGGGAATAAATTTTGTGTGCACTCCTGATTTTTCACAGATGCCCACAATGCTCTCTAACAGATCATAATCCTTTAAGGACAGGGTAATCGCAATTTCATCCAGCTTATTCTCCGGCAGAATAATCTCCAGGTTTCCCGTGCTTCCCAAAACCTTGACCCCCTTATAGAGGGTGCCGCTTGGAATATGGTCATCCAGAATGCCGCAGACAACATACCCCCACTGGGGATTGTCCAAAATTCTGTCAATATATTCCTCCGCTGCCCGGGAATACCCCACTAACAGAATATGCTTCAGATTGTAGCCCTTGCTGCGTATGGTTTGAAGGGATTTTCGCAGCACAATCCGGGCCGAAGCCGTCAGAAAAACATTCAGTACATAAAAAAAAGCCATTACGGAACGAGAAAAGTTGATTTCCCGGATAATCATATAAAGTATGATAATCAGAGCGGCTAACCCGATGGTATTTGCCTTTACAATCCCGTAAATCTCGTAGCGTCTTCTGACAGTTCTCTTTGGCGCATAGACGCCGCACCGATAATAAAGAAAAATATATCCCGGCACGATAAAAACCAAAAGCATAATATAATCGCCGATGGGAAGCACGCCCACACCGGGACCATCGTTTAAAATATAAAATTTAATGATGTAGGCGAGTATCAGCGAAACCGCCGTGAGAGCCGCATCCATTATGGTCAGCAGACGATTAAATACCTTCTGGTTATCTTTTATCATAGTTTATGCACCTGAAACTCATTTTACATGAAACTTACAAAAATCTCAACTTAAGAATTTATGAAGCCAATTCTTAAGTTTTCATAATAATTCGAATGAGATTGGCATATAATTGCCATTGTATGGCAAAATAGCTGCCCAGGTTTTCCCTGCGGAAGGGTATTTTTTTTGCTCTGCCTTCCTCTGAAAAAGAAAGCTTTATGCCCCGGCACAGTCCCTTCACATATAGTATGCCCATTCTTTTTTTACAAAAAAAGAGTGTTTTTACCAAAAATCCCAGCAAAAAAAATGGCAGATTCACCATCTGCTGCAGCAAGGGCATATTCTTGGCGATCAAATATACGCTGTTGGCGGAGGCAAGGGTTGTCTTTTTGGCATTATACCTGGAACCTGTGGAGGCGCTGCCATAATGAAGCACCTTTGCCTTTGGCTCATAATAGCTTCTGTAGCCAAAAATCCGGGCCCGGTATCCAATGTCAATATCCTCCAGATAAGCAAAATGATTTTCATCAAACAGACCAATTTTTTCAAGCACCGGCCGGCTGTAGATAGCGGCTCCCCCGCAGGCCGCAAAAATTTCCACCGGCTTTGAGAATTTCTCCGCAGGCTTTCCCTTTCCTCTGCCAAAAGCCCACCCCAAGGCGCAGTATCTGTCTCCCGCGTCGTCCACCAGGTTCGGTTTATCCCACATAAGCATTTGGGCGCTCACAGAAAAGCAGCGTTTTCTTTTGGAAACAGCCTCATAAAGAGACTTCACAAAATCAGGCGCTGCCTTTGTGTCATTGTTTAAAAGAATCACATAAGGGCTGCTGCAGCTTGAGATTCCCACGTTCACCGCATGGCAGAAGCCCGTGTTCTCCTTCAGACGAATAAGCTTCGTCTGGGGAAACCTCCTTTCTATCATTTCAGGACTTTCGTCCGTGGAGCCGTTATCCACCACCAGCACCTCAAAGGGAGGCGTGTCCGCATTCTGCTCATACAGAGCCTGCAAGCAGGCTTCCATATATTGAATGCCGTTGTAATTTGGAATCACAACCGTTATTTTTTTCATTCCTTACCGGCCTCTCTTATTTTTCTACAAAAAGACGGCTGCCACAGGATGCGGAACCCCGCTTCCTTCATAGCCCTTCCAAAGGCCAGGCTGGCCCTTGGGATATCTATATCTCCGGGAAGGGTGGACGCGTCAAAGGTTTCCTCTCCCGGCAGAGAAACATAGGGAACCCCCACTGCCTGCTCAAACAGCTCTCTGCACTCCTTCCTCACCTGAATCAGCCGGATATCCACTCCATAGGCGTCCTGCTGCAGACAGGCTCCATTCAGCCTTCCGCTGTACGCTGCAGGCAGCCCCTCGTAAAGCAGCCGCCCGTCCTCCAAAAGACGGCCCCCGGCGATTCTTCCACGGCTGATGAGCTTCCCCCCCACTGCGCCCACATCCTTTCTCACCTGAAAGATAGGAGCCTGGTATTCCAGATCATAAAAGCCCAAATGCTTTAAATGCACGGCCCGGGCCTGCCAGCCCTGACAATCCACAAAATCCTGTACCGCTCTTTGGCCCGCCTCATAAGCATACTGCTTGCTCCTGGGATTCTGCGCTGTAGAAGCCTCATGGCACCGCCAATGGTAAAGCACCTTGGGGATATGGGCAATCTGGCTCTCGTCTCCAAGCAGCCTTCCCACCGCCCGCAGCACCAGGTCAAAGTCCTGTGCTCCATCATATTCTTTCCGGAATCCCAGCTCTTTTATCAGTCTGCTTTCCATTACCAAAAAATGACAGATGTAATTATTGCTCAAAAGCAAATCCAGATTAAAATCTTCCTTTTGATTTGGCTCAAAATAGCGGGTCTGTTCTCCGTCGCATTTATCCTCGTCGGAGTAAAGAAGCTTAACCTTTCTTCCTCTATTTTCTTCCTCTGCAATTTTCTGCGCCATTTCAAACAAAGCGTCGGGAGACAGCACATCGTCGTGGTCTAAAAGGGCCGTATAGGGAAAACGCACCAGCCCAAGCGCCTGATTGGTGTTTTCGGAAATTCCCCGATTCTGCAAAAGACGCACATAGCGCACCCGTTCATCCCTGTAGTCCTTCACAACCCGGGCCACGCTGTCATCCTCCGTGGCGTCCGCCAAAATCAGCTCCCATTTGGGGTAGCTTTGGTTTTGCACAGAATCCAGCATTGCCCTCAGGTAGGGTTCTCTGGTGCGGTAGGCGGGCACTACAATGCTGAAACGGGCGGAATATTCCTCCGCCCGTTCCCGCTGCCGCCTGAGGGTTTCGCTGTTCACAGAAGAATACACATAGCTTTCCCGCTCCCCCAAGCGCTCGCAGATTGCATAACAAGTGTTTTTAAAACCATTTCTCCTGAGATACCAGAATGCTTTTTTCAGATTGGAGCCATTTATCCTTCCCATCGATCCTCCGCGCACAACAAGCAGCCTCAAATTAAAGCAATGCCTTCAGATCCTCCGTGAGCTTTGCCACCTTTTTGTCCGCATCCTCCAGGCTTGTGCCCTTTACGCCCATATAGAATTTAATCTTGGGCTCAGTGCCCGACGGGCGCGCACAGCACCATGCGTCGTCGGGAAGCTCAAAGTACAAAACATTGGACTTTGGCAGCCCTGTTGTGGTCTCTGCGCCCGTTTCCATATCCACAATGCGATCCGTCTCATAATCCCTGAATTTTAACACCTTCAAGTCCCCAAAGGCCTTGGGCGGATTCTCGCGCAGCTTATCCATGATCTGGGCAATCTGTCTGGAGCCGTCTATGCCTTTTAAGGTGATGGTGTACTGAGTCTCCTTGAAATAGCCGTACTTCTCATACAGATCCAGCATCATATCCCACAGGGTCTTTCCCTGCTTCTTGCAGTATGCAGCCACCTCACACAGACACATTACCGCAACCACCGCATCCTTGTCCCTTGCGTGGGTGCCGGCCAGACAGCCATAGCTTTCCTCTAAGCCAAACACATAATTGTTGCTGCCCGTCTGCTCAAAGAGCTTGATCTGTTCACCGATGAATTTAAAGCCCGTGAGCACCTCGATCAGCTTCACATGATAAGCTTCTGTAATAGGCTTTGTCATGTTGGTGGTCACAATCGTGGTAACCAGAGCCGGATTTTCCGGCATAGTTTTCATAGCGGTTTTCTCACGCAGAATATACTCTGCAATCAGCATACCGGACATATTGCCGGTAAAGGCCACGTATTCTCCAGTCTCCTTGTTCTTTGCATATACGCCCAGACGGTCTGCATCCGGATCGGTAGCCAGCACAATATCCGCATCCTTTTCCTTTGCCAGACGCAGCGCATATGTAAAGGCTTTGGGGTCTTCCGGGTTTGGATAATCCAAAGTGGTAAAGTCGGGGTCCGGCTTTTCCTGCTCAGGCACCACAAACACATGACGGAAGCCAAGTTCGGACAAAATTCTTCTGACAGGCACATTTCCGGTTCCGCACAAAGGAGTATACACAATCCGGATGTGGTCTGCCATCTCCTGAATCACTTCGGGATGAATAATCTGCTTTTTCAGCTCCTCCATGTACTTGTCGTCGATTTCGCTGCCGATCACCTGATACAGCCCGGCCTTCAGCGCAGCTTCCTTGTCCATTGTCTTTACCGTATGGTAATCCTTGATGGCCTGCACCTCTTCAATAATCTCCCGGTCCCTCGGAGCGGTAACCTGGGCGCCGTCCTCCCAGTATACCTTGTATCCGTTATATTCGGGAGGATTATGGCTTGCAGTCACCACAATGCCCGCGGTGCACCCAAGAGTGCGCAGCGCGAAGGAAAGCTCCGGCGTAGGTCTTAAGGACTCGAAAACATAAGCCTTGATGCCGTTTGCCCCAAGGCAGAGTGCCGCCGCATCTGCAAACTCAGGAGACATCCGGCGGGAATCATAAGCGATGGCAACGCCCTTTTTGCCGGTTCCTTGTTTTAAGATATAGTTTGCCAGGCCCTGGGTCGCCTTTCTCACCGTGTACAGGTTCATGCGGTTGGTTCCTGCGCCGATGATGCCCCGCAGCCCTCCGGTGCCAAATTCAAGCTCCTTATAAAACCTTTCCTCGATTTCCTTCTCGTTATCCCGGATCGCCAAAAGCTCGTTTTTGGTGTCCTGATCAAAGTAGTCGTCCTCCAGCCAGAAGTTGAATTCATCCATATAACTCATTTGCGTATCCTCCTCTTCTTTCTACAGAATATTTTATCACATCCATCCCTATTTATCCACAGGATTTTACGCATCCTTCACTTTCAGGGAAAAATCACTGCGGTCCAGAGAAAAGTTGGGATTGTAGTAAGGGTCTCCCTTTGCCAGAACCTCCTTCCATTTCTGCCGGAATCTTTCAGACTCTCTGTCGTAGCGCGCGGCCTTCTCCCCGCTGTCGTCCAGCCCTCTGGAGACGGACTCATAGTGAAACAGCTCTGCAAAGGGTGTAAAAACGTTCAAAAGCCCCTTCTGCCGCAGCTTCAGGCAAAAGTCCACGTCGTTTAAGGATACGGCAAAGCCCTCATCCAGACCTCCAGCCTCCTGATACAGGCTCTTCTTTACCAGCAGGCAGGCTCCCGTCACCGCAGACACATCCTGGGCATAGCAGAGCCGTCCCATATACCCCAGATTCTGCCGATGCTGCTTATAATGGGTATGTCCCGCAGTCCTGTGGGCTCCCAGACCGATGACCACTCCCGCATGCTGTATGGTCTTGTCTCCATAATAAAGCTTTGCTCCTACAGCCCCCACATCCTGGCGCTGGGCATACATGAGCAGCTCCTCCATCCAGTTGACAGTAATGACCTCCGTATCATTATTCAACAAGAGAATATAATCCCCCTCCGCATAAGAGACGCCCAGATTATTCACCGCAGAATAGTTGAATTCCCCGCTGTAGGTGACCACACTGATCTGGGGTGTGTCTGCAGTATGCCCATTCTTTTCCCCATGCAGTATGCCGCCGTCCCGGCCGCACACCGTCATCTTTTTTGCAGTCTCCAGATAAGGATACCCCAAGAGCTCACTGTAGTACTCCCAGGTCTCATTCTCCCTGCTGTTGTTCTCTACAATGATAATCTCATAATTATCATAGGTAGACTTTTCCAAAATGGAGCTTACGCATCTCCTTAAATCTGCCACATGATCTTTGTTGGCGATTATGATGGATATCCTGGGACTGCCAATAATCTGATAGCGTATGCGGAAGATAGTTTCAAAGGCCCTGGTGCTGATGATCTGAAAATGGGAAAAACCATGCTTTCTCAGGTGCTCCGCCACAGCCCCCTTTGCCGCCTCTATAGCGTAGGGCTTTGCCTCAATCCCAGAGGCCACACTGCCAGAATGGCTCCTCCAATAATACATCAGCCTGGGCACATGGACGATTTTTTTGGCATTGTCGGTAAGCCTTAAAATCATATCGTGATCCTGGCTGCCGTCAAACTTGGAGCGGAACAATTCATTTCCATCCAAAAGCTTTCTGGCAAAGACACTGAAATGGCAGATATAATTGTTGGCTCTCAGATTGTCCGGCGCATAATCCGGCTTAAAGTGCATGGTGAGCATCTTATTAATGTCGCCGCTCTTAAAGGTGGTCTCATCGCAATACAGATAGTCGGCCCCCTGTTCGTTCACCGCCTTTGCATATTCATAGAGCACGGAAGGATGGAGAATGTCGTCGTGGTCAAACAGGCCGATATATTCTCCGGTGGCCAGCTTCAGACAGGCGTTGGTATTTCCGGCGATTCCTTCGTTCTTTGGCAGCTTGCTGTACACAATGGTTCCAAGCTTCTTTTCCTGGGCCTGTTTTTTGTATTCCAGGCAGACCTCCCCCACATAGGAATGGTCCCCGTCGGAGCCGTCCGCCAGGCACAGCTCCCAGTTTGTGTAGGTCTGGTTCATCACAGAATCCAGCATCTGGGTCAGAAATTCTCTGGGGGTATTGTACAACGGCACCAGAATGCTGAATTTTATCATTCTGGGAAAAACCGTCTCCCTCTCTTTTGCCGCCTGGGCCTGATCCGGAAAGCTCTCCGTACCAAATTGGCGCATAGCCTTTTTTTCTCTTTTCTTATAATCCAGCTTGTGAAGCACTCCTTTAGGGCCTCCACAGTTGGACAGTCTGTCCTTTTGCCGGATGACCCAGTGCACTGCCTTCCTTGCAGGCTTGCTGGCCTTCCACAGGGGATTCTTCTGAATGCGGTCTATCTTCCAGTTAAGCTCCTCGCATCTGGCCTCCAGATCGGCAATCCGGGCAGCCAAGTCCGCGCATTTTAAATGCTCTCTCTCATAGGCCTCTCTGTAAGAATCCTCCCCCTGGTTTGCTTCCCCTGACATTTTGTTTTCTGCATCTGACATATTCCGTTCCATGCCTTCCTTTATCTATTTTCTCCGCCTTCCCCTATCTCTATCGTGCGAAGACTCCACCAAAGCAATTTGGTTTTTGTGACTGTATTTTTTGCCGCCATTCCAACCCGGTAGATTCCCCGGGGCAGGTTTTCTTCGGAAACCTTAAGCCAGAAGCCGCACAGACCTACCCAGTTCTGATCCGGCATATTTTCCACAAGATCCGGTCTGTACTGTCCCTTCGTCTTTTGGAAAAACAAGGCTCCCTTCTGATCCTCAAACAAAAGATATCTCTCATAGCAGGAATTGTCATCCCCCAGCACCACGCCGTAGCCCTGAAGAATCCCCTGTTCGCAGGATTCTACCCGAAAAAGCAGGCAGGAATCCTCACGAAAGCCCCCAAGCCTTGCCCTTTTCGCCGTTCCCCTTTCCTCCTGCATCTTGTTTCCTGCAGTCTCAAAGGCCGGGCGGATGCGGGTATCTAATCCCTGGCGGCTTAAATGGACGGAATAAAAGGGGTCCTCCCCCAAAAGCGCCGGGTGCATTTCATACAAAAGCGCCCGCTCCTTAAGGAGCCGGTTCAGCTTTTCCTTTGTCTCATCGTCCCCCCGGCTTAAGGATTCGTGATGATAAGCATATAAATCGTTTCGGCACACATTAAAATACCCCAGCTCCCAGAGCTTAAAGCCAAGCTCCACATCGTTGAAGGCCACCTTAAGCCGGGGAGAAAATCCTCCCGCCAGACAGAATTTTTCCCGTTCCACCATCAGGCAGGCCGCCGTCACCGCCAGCACGTTCACAGTTCTTTTGTTCCAGCCAAAATAATAGTCCTGCGTATCCTCAAGAAACTGCAGCTTGTGCACCGGGCCCATGGGAAGGTTGACGATGCCCGCATGCTGGATGCGCACCGAATCAGGGTAATACAGCTTGATTCCAACCGCGCCGACATAAGGCTTTCCTGCGCTGAGAGCCATTTGCCCAAGGCAGTCCTCCCCGCACAGCTCCACATCGTCATTTAAAAAAAGCAGGAATTTTCCCCTTGCCCTTTCTGCACCCAGGTTGCACATGCTGGAAAAATCAAATTCCATGGGCTGATACAGGTAGGTATGCTCTGAAAGCATCTGCTCCAGATACCGCCTGTTCTCAGGGCTGCTGCCGTTGTCCACCACAATCACTTCCAGCTTAGTCCCCGTCCCCGCCCTTTCCAGGGCCTTCAGGCAGCGCCCAAGGAGCTGGGGATGATCCTTGGAGCAGATCACCGCAGAGACAAAAGGCTTTTCGTCTATTGTGCCTGTTGTGTCTGCCCCGTGGAGCGCGTCTTCCTTTCCGGCAGTATCAGGCTCCTTTTGACACTCCAGCATAGCCTCCCTGCTCTCCCAGTGAAACAGCACCTGGGGAATATGTGCTATGGACCTGCAGCCTCTTTCATAGCCTCCCGCCAGCTCCACGCAGGTTTTGACAAGCGTCCTCTCATCCACCGGCTCCCCGCAAAGGGCTGCCGCCTGCTCATAAAGCCTTCTGCGCACGGCAGTCAGACCTCCGAAATAAAAAAGACTGTCAAACAAATCCGGAGACCAGTCCGGCTTGAACCAGGGACTGTGTCTGGGACCCCCGGGGGGCGTCTCCCACACATCCTCGTCGCCGTAAAGCACCTGCGCCTCTGGATGACCTTTAAAATACGCCCCAAGAAGAGCATCAGCACCTTTATCCGGCGTCCCCCCTTCAGAGCAAACAAGCACAAAGGGAGACTCTTCCCCTGAGGTCTCCGGAGAAAAAAATGTCTGCCCTTCACACCACTGCTCATAGGTCATACGCCTTTTTGCCAGGAGACGCTCATATTTTTTATTTTCCCGTTTTGTCAGCATATTCTTTGCCAGACTCTTTATGCTCAAATCCTCGCTCCTTTGCCCCGGACTATAGCAGCCGCTTTACTGCCCCCGCCAGATCAGAGGCCATCTGCCTCGAAAGCCGCACAATCTCCATACGCACGGAAAGCAGATTCTCCTCCCCGGCCTCCAAAGCGCTTACTCGAATGTTGATATTGGGATCGGTGGTGGGAAATACAATGCAAGGACCCTGATCCTTATCCTCCCTGTCTGCCGGCTTTGCAATCCGTCCGTTGACAACAAGCACCCCCCGGCGCTCTAAGGGCACCCGCTGCCCGTTAAAGGTCATGCCCATAATCTTAACCATACAGTAATCCATAGCCGGATCGATGCGCAGCATCTTCACGTCTTTGCTTACCGGGATGGAAAACTCGATCAGGTTTTCTCCCTGATAGGCCTCTCTCACAAAGTAGGAATCCTCCTCGCGATAGCCTGTTCCCTTATCTTCATAAATCTGCACCCGGTTTACCGCCTCAGAATCCTGATACCGGTCTATCCACTTCTGGGGCACCATGATGCGCCGTCCCATCAGCTCCCGCAGCTTGGCCATGGAAGCGCGCTTTCCTGTGACAAAGCTCTGGAAATCCATTTCCTGACGCTTTAAGTCCTCCGCCTCCTCCTCTGTGATGTGAAGCAGCTGCAGGACTCTGGATATATCCAGCTTTTCCCTCCTTTTATCCTCTAAAAGATAGCAGTACACAGCCCGGAAGGCCAGCTCTCTGGCAGGAATTGGCTTCCCAAAGGTCCACTCATAGTCGATCAGCGTCCACGTATCCCCATTTACCAATATATTGGAAAATACCAGATCAAAATCCGACACCGGATATTCACTGTGGTAGCCGATCCGATCCAGATATTCCAAAAAGCATTCATAAAATCCCTCCAGATCGTCCCGCTCCAGATATTTGTCCATATGCTCTGAGAGCGGCACCCCGTCCACAAAGGCAAATTCCGCGCAAAGCTCCCCATCCTCCTTCAGAGTACATTCATTGATGGAAAGTTTTCCGCCCTCATAGCGCTTCGTCAGGCTTTCACAGGCCGCCGCCATTCCCCGCACATGCTCCGCCGCCCTTTGGCTTAAGGGATACTTCCGCACTGCCTTCTCTCCCCTGCTGCGGCTGATCTGGGTTTTTACAGCATACTCCGGTGCCCGGTCATTGGAATATTTTACATATTTCACAGAGATCTCCGGGCCGATCACTACCTCATAGGAATTGGAAAACACGGAAAACAGTCCGTCCTCCACAATACCGTCAAAGGCGTCCTTCTCCTGAAACAGCAGCATCCTGTCTCTGTCAAAATTACGCAGATTATTGCACAGCTCTCCCTTGCCCGGCAGATATGCGTCACTGTAGAGAGCGGTCATGAATTTATAGTCGGGATAGGGATAGTAAAAATGAGCCTCCTTTACGCCGCAGCGTCTAAAAATCTGCTCCAGCCCCCGTCTGCTGAAGGTGCGCACCCCGCCGCCCTGGGAATAATTTTCAATGCCGGAAAAATAGGTTCCCAGATGGTCCTCCCTGCAGCCCGCAAAATATTTAAGCCCATATTTATTCTCTATGGCAATGACAATTCTGCCCCCTTTGGCCAGATGAGGCATGAGAATCCGCAGAAAATCCTCGTAGGGCGTTTCCGTTCCCATATAGCTTTGTCCGTATTCAAACACTCCGATCAGGAAGATATAATCATAATCCCCCGGCAGGTCTGGCTCTATATCCTTAAAATTCCCCACATGGATGGTGACGTTTTCGCATTCCTTATGCCGGTATGCGTTGATCAGACTTCGCTTTTTAGACAAATCCACACAGGTCACATGGCCGCATTTGCGGGCAAGGGCTCCGGTAACGGCGCCGCAGCCGCTTCCCACCTCCAGCACCTTTGCATTCTCATCCATTGGGAGCCAGTCCACAATATTCTCCCGCAGAGGAGAAAGGTGGTAGAGAATCGGCCAGCTCTTTTTCTCCTCAATCTTCGCTCCGTATTCCTCAGGCGGGAAATTCTGCACAATGGAGAGCAGTTCATCCTCCACCGCGCCGTCACAGTACAGGTCCTCCCCTGTATATCTGCTGTAATCCAATGTAATCCTTCCGATCTGTTCTGTCTTTTCCAAACTCAAATCCTCTTCCTACTCCTCACTGTCCGTTACCGCAACCTTAGAATCCATATCATAAAAGCCCACCGTGTTCTTATCGGATACCACTGTCACATTCAGGGCGTCATACAGTCTGTGATAGACCTCAAAGACATCCTTATTGTACCCGGTCACTCCCAGGGACAAGAGATACTCCCCTCCCTGCAGGCTCATTTTCTGGGTAAAGGAGACCTCCTTCACCGCTCCCGCCTCCACACTGTCTAAAAAGGACTTCTCGATCATGGAATTGGTGCCGGTGATCTCCGTGCCCGTAACATTTTTAAAAGAAAAAGCAAAAATGGGCGCCGGGATCGCATCCCTGAATTTTACCTTCATGTGCAGCGTAAACGTCGTTCCCTTGATCACAGCCGTTGTCCGCACACCCTGGTCGTCTGTAATATAGTATTCCACAATTTCGGCCTGCTTTGTGCCATATTCCAGCAGATGGGGATTTTCTCCCCTGGAAGCAGCCTGGGCCGCCCTCCTTACGTCGTCATCCTCCAAAAGCTCCTGATTTTTCTCCACCGCCTCATACTGGCCCACAAGCACCCGTTTGTAAGCGTCGATCATCTCCTTGGGCGACCCCTCTCCCAAGAGGCTTCCCCTGTTTAAGAGAAATACTCTGTCACAGTACTTGCTGATACTGCTTAAATCATGGCTCACAAACACGATGGTCTTGCCCATCTCCTTAAATTCTTCAAACTTGTGGTAGCACTTGGCCTGGAAAAATACATCCCCTACGGAAAGAGCCTCGTCCACGATCAGTATCTCCGGATCAATGTTGATAGCCACCGCAAAGGCCAGCCGCACAAACATTCCGCTGGAATAGGTTTTCACCGGCTGATAGACATAATCCCCGATATCTGCAAATTCCAGTATTCCCGGAAGCTTCTCATCAATTTCCTTCTCGGAAAAGCCCATCATGGTGCCGTTTAAGTACACATTTTCAATGCCGTTATACTCCATGTTAAACCCGGCCCCCAGCTCCAGAAGGGCCGATATCCGCCCGTTTACCTGAACCTGTCCTTGGGTAGGGTTTAACACCCCGGTAATGATTTTCAGGATGGTAGATTTTCCGGAGCCGTTGGTGCCGATAATCCCCACGGTCTCCCCTCTGTAGATGTTAAGGCTCACGCCGTTTAGGGCATAGTGCAGCTTGTGAATCTTCTTTTTTCCAAAGCCAAAGGCTTCCTTCATCCGGTCCTGGGGCTTGTCGTAAAGCTTATATATCTTTTTGACATCCCTGACCTCTATGGCAACATTCTGTTCCATGCGCTCGCTCCTTTTGTATCCTTCACCACAACGGAGGATTTTCCATACCAGTTCGCCACGGCCCGGTTCGCCTCATTGTCCGGATCGTCGGACAAATCCCCCATGCACAGCAGCCACGGCCTGTAATGATAGGGAGAAAGCACCACATCCGGTTCACTGCTTTTTAGAATTTCCACCCGCTTTAGATATTCCTGATAAAAATTATAGGCCTCTCCCGTATGCACGTAATAATAGGCCCCGAAAGAAGAATAATTTCCCGCCTGATTCGGTGAAACGGAAAAAATTGCCAGCATAACCGCCCCTAAGATGGGATAAAACCACCAACAGGGAAGACTGCCAAATCCCTTCTTTCTTTTTTCCAGACAGCCCGAAAGCCACCCAAGAATATATACCTCGTTTAAAATCAAAAGAAGCTGCCAGGTGATCTTCACCGCATTTAACGTTCTGGAAAGCCCCGCATGGCCCAGCGAATACAGACTGGACGTAAATCCGGTGGCATACAGGCAAAGGGACCAGACTGCCACCAGCCCCGGCAGATGAAAGGAAATCCTGCATTTTTTTACCATCTGCCAGATCACCGGCAGGAGCAGAACCATAACCGCAAGGGTGATAAAGCCTGTAAACTCCCACATATGGCCAAAGGCCTCCAGAAAGGAATGCCACACAGCGGACAAAGGGGAAAGCCCCCAGCCCACATAGCTGCGGGCCCTGACTTGATTGCCCGGAGCGGCTGCATTTTTGTAAAATCCCACCGCATATACACAGACAGCCGGCAGTAAAAGAAGAGTCCGCTTGGGCTTTTTATACCAAAAAATGCCTGCGGCGCCAACACTTAACAGCAAAAGGCCTCCCTGCAAGGCTGTCACATAGTTGCTGCCTGCCACAAGAAGGGCCAGAAGCATGCTTAAGATCACAAGGGCAATCCGCTTAAGCCTTCCCGAAACCAGAAGAAGCTTGATCACGCAGGCGGTAAACAGCAAGCAAAAGGCGTGCATCCCTACATAATGAATTCCCGCATTATACCAGAAAAACCCGGCCTGGGAGGAATAGATCAGCACAATCACCACCGCTGCGGTCACCGACTGCAGAACCACACAGGAGGCCCCGTCTCCTCCTGCCACATCCATCACCAGAACCTTTACCAAAACAAAGATTCCGGTAAGCAGCAGGGCAAAGAGAAATAAGGGCCCGAGAAAATACTTGTCCTCTCCCCATATGCCCGGCATCAACGCCATAAAAAAAATGGAGGAATAGGTTCCCTGCCAGGCATACCACTGGGTTTTCACACAGGAAAGGGCGCCCTTTAAGCCCCCCCAGGGGGAATCCGTCATTTCCATCCACGCTTTGGCAAAGCTTCCATAATTGTAATCATCATACCAAGGCACCGCATAAAAGGAAATGCGCACTAAGGGCACCAGCAAAAGCGCCAGTGCAAGCAAAGCGAAAACAGCAGTCAGCCTCACAGAGGGCTTCCAGAAAAAAATTTTTTTCAGCTTTTTAGAAAAATTTCCCATATCCGTCATCAAGCCTCTTCCAAACCACAAAGCTACAGCACATCTGCAAAGTGTACCTTGAGCCGCTTAAACACCAGGGCTCCTATTCCAAACAGTACCACCGTCACAATCCAAAAATACATGGTGGAGAAGAAATCCTGGAAAAACCATTCTTTTTCATAGATGGCGCTGCGGTAGCCATTTACAATGTACACAAGAGGATTCAGCTTCAAAACCTGCACCCAGTCCTGATGAATAGAGTTGATATCCCATAAAATCGGGGTGGCCCACATGCCGATCTGCAATGCAATGTTGATAATCTGGGACAAATCCTTGAAAAAGACCACAACTGCACAGGTTGTATAGCTTAAAGCCAGAACAAAAATAAACAGACAGGCACTGTAGTAGAACAGCTGCAGCGTGTACACGCTTGGATAATAGCCATAGGCGATTGCCACAATCAAAAGAATTCCCACAAAGAACACATGGATGAAGGTTGCCGCAATCACCTTGATGATGGGAAGAATGCTGATCTTAAACACCACCTTCTTCACCAGATAATTATATTCCAAAAGCGCATTAGTGCCATTGTTCAATGCCTCGCTGAAATAAAACCAGGGCACCAGACCCGCTGTCAGAAACAGCACAAAGGGAACCTCCACGCCGCTTCGAAGCACAGGGCCGCTGCTGCCAAATATTTTATCAAACACCACATAATACATCAGCACCGTCACCACAGGCTGGGCCATGGCCCACACCGCTCCCAGATAGGAGCCTGCGTAACGCTTTTTAAAGTCAT
Organism: Candidatus Acetatifactor stercoripullorum; assembly: GCF_944382095.1. Lineage (NCBI taxonomy): Bacteria > Bacillati > Bacillota > Clostridia > Lachnospirales > Lachnospiraceae > Acetatifactor > Candidatus Acetatifactor stercoripullorum. The sequence continues at coordinate 62,787 of NZ_CALWMU010000004.1, read as the reverse complement.
TTTTTGCAAGCTTCCAGATCAGATGCCTGTTTTGAAACAGCTCCACCGGCAAGGAGGTGAATTTGTCATACCATTTAGAAAAAATAATGCAGGAGGCCAAAATGACAACACAGGATATGATCTTTTTCAGAAGCTCCTCCTGCCTGTCCGCTCCCGGATTATAATGAATCACAATCATCATTGCCATGGCAAACCCCGCCAGGTTAAAAATAGTGATTCCGGCTTTTTTGCTTATCTTCATGTTGCACTGCCCATCCTCTTTCAAATTTACCGGCGAAGCTGTGAAATACCTCCCCATTTTGTGTCCTTCTGGGAGAGAATCAGCTCCATCCCCTCCGGGATGGGCCATTCCACGCCGATGTCAGGATCATTATAAAGAATTCCTCCCTCATCGTCAGGATGATAAAAATCCGTGCATTTATAACAAAATTCCGCATAGTCAGACAGCACCAAAAAGCCGTGGGCGAAATTTTCAGGAATAAAAAACTGCTTTTTATTCTCCTCGGAAAGCAAAACGCCATGCCACCTTCCATAGGTGGCGGAACCTGGCCTGATATCCACAGCCACATCGAAAACCTGGCCTTTTATGACCCGCACCAGCTTGGCCTGTGGAAACTGCTTCTGAAAATGCAGTCCCCGTAATACCCCTTTCCTGGAGGCTGACTGGTTGTCCTGCACAAACACCCGGTCAATGCCAGCCGCCTTGTAATCCTCATAATGATAGGTTTCCATAAAATACCCTCTCTCGTCGCCGAACACTGTAGGGGTAATAATTTTCAGCCCTTCAATCTCACAGGCCTCCACTGTAATTTTTCCCATTCCATGCCTCCTATTTCCACTCGTATATCTGCATTTGCAAAATTTATTTTAAGACCAAATTGCGGCCGCCATATCTTTCATAAGCAGACCCTGTCTGGCCGCCGGCACTTAGGCTGCGTCCTTTGCAGCCTTATGTACCGCTGCGGTCAGACCGGAGCGAAAGCAATTATTCATCAATTCCCAGATAGCTTACATTCATATCCACATTTCCCTGGATACCGTCGATACGGCCCTTAGAGGTGTACTGCCACATTTGATAATAGCCCTGATAAATGGGGATGCTTCTGTACTCCGCAAGCCAGATGCAGTAATTTTCCAGGCGCGCCGTCTCCAGATAGCTGTTATACCAGTTGCGGCTGCCGTATACGCCCGCCCGGTATCCGGCATTTTCTATGGTGCGGCAGAAAGCCTCGCAGACCAAGGTTCTGGTTTCCACATCCAGCCCGTCCGCTCTTCCGTTTCCTCCCGCACTCTCTGTATCAATAAAAATAGGGTAATCAATTTTGTATTCCCGGACAAGATTGAGCACAGCGGACGCTTCCTCAACAGCCTCCACCTCATTTACAGCCTGGGTAAAGAAATACACGCCCACCGGAATCCCGCTTGCAGCCGCACCCTTCATATTCGTTTCAAAATAGGGGTCCTCCACAAGGCTTCCCGTCACAGAGCCACGGTAGCCTGCCCGCACGATGGCAAACTCCACCCCTGCGTTTTTCACCTTGTCCCAGTCAATATCGCCGTTCCATTTTGACACATCAATCCCCACTTTTGAATTTCCGGTGGCTGTCTGCAGCTTCCTGATCTCGGTGCTGTCCGCATCCTCTATGGCATCCTGAACACCGGAGTCCTCCGCCTGTGCATCAATTTCATCCTCGGTCTTGATCAAAAGGGAGATGTCCTCAATGGCCAGATATTCCACCTTATCCTTCACCCGGACTCTGGTCTCGTTTGTGGGAACCTTATAGCCCTCTATGGGGAGCAGCTCTACATAGTATTCCCCCGCAGAGAGTCCTCCTATGTAAATCACGCCGTCCTGATCCAGATCCTTATACTCCTCTGAATCGTCCAGCCGCACGTAAAAGCTCTCTCCTGAAACCAGCTCTCCCGCCATGTCCACAATCTGTATCCTAAGGTCCTTCTCCACGGAGGTCACCATCAGAGACAATCGGTTTTCCTGATTTCTGGCCGCCTCCAGCACAGGATTGATTTCCCTGTCAAAAAAGGTTTCATCCTCCAGAAATGCGGACAGGTCGTCCCCGATCTGTCCGCCGGGAGCACTTTGCGCCTGGGGAGCGTCCTGGCCCCCCTGGATGCTCTGCACTGTCTGGCTGCTCTGCACTGTCTGGCCATCCTGCAAAGTTTCCCGTCCTCCGGCAGAAAAGCTTTCCCTGTTGGCGTACAATACCAGCACAGATATCAGCAGAATCGCTCCCATCGATACTAAAATAGCCATCCGACGCAGCTTAGAGTCCATTTGCCACCTCAACTAAATATTGGCCATAATTGGTCTTCATCAAAGGCTCCGCCAGCAAAAGAAGCTGTTCCTTGTCAATAAAGCCTCTTTTATAAGCAATCTCCTCTATGCAGGAGATATACAATCCCTGACGCTTCTGGAAAGCCGCCACGAAATCCGCCGCATCCAAAAGGGCATCATGATTTCCCGTATCCAGCCATGCAAAGCCTCTCCCCAGCGTCTCCACATAGAGGCTTCCCCGCTCCAGATACGTATTGTTGATGCTGGTGATCTCAATTTCTCCTCTGGCGGAGGGCTTTACATTTTTGGCGATCTCCACCACATCGTTGTCATAAAAATACAGCCCCGGCACTGCGTAATTGCTCTTTGGATGCTCCGGCTTTTCCTCGATAGAAATTGCCTTCCCCTTTTCGTCAAACTCCACCACGCCGTATTCCTTAGGGTCTCTCACATAATAGCCGAAGATTGTGGCTCCCTTCTCTCTGGCGGCCACTTCCCGCAGAACCTTGGTAAAGCTTTGTCCATAAAAAATATTGTCCCCCAAAACCAGGGCGACTCTGTCGTTTCCGATAAAATCTGCGCCAATAATAAATGCGTCCGCAAGCCCTCTTGGCTGTTCCTGCACTGCGTAAGAAAATTCCATGCCCAGCTGGCTTCCGTCCTTTAACAGCTCCTGGAACACAGGCAAATCCCTGGGAGTGGAGATAATCAAAATTTCTCTGATGCCTGCCAGCATCAGGGTTGACAGGGGATAATAAATCATCGGCTTGTCATATACGGGCATAATCTGCTTGGATATTGCCTTTGTGAGCGGATAAAGTCTGGTTCCCGAGCCTCCCGCCAAAATAATTCCTTTCATGGGTTTTCCTCCTTCTTGTTTACGGAAATCGCGCTGTTTTCACAGGCTTTGTAAACGCGCCAAATGGGAACGAGAGGCTCGTCCCCATTTTTTGATCTCCTGTTTACTTTCCGTACATCTCCGTGTAATATTTCTGGTAGTCGCCGCTTGTTACATTCTTCATCCAATCCTCATGCTCAAAAAACCACTGTATGGTCTTTTTTATGCCCTCCTTAAACATGGTTTCCGGTTCCCAGCCGATCTCTTTTCTGATCTTGTCCGGCGCAATGGCATATCTGCGGTCATGTCCCTTTCTGTCCTCCACATAGGTGATCAGGTCTCTGCTCACCAGCGCCTTTCTGGGGTCCTCATCAGACAGCATTTCCTGCAGAGTGTCAATAATGATATGGATAATCTCAATGTTCTGCTTCTCGTTGTGTCCCCCGATATTGTAGGTCTCAAAAAGCCTTCCCTTCTCCTGCACCATATCAATGGCCTTTGCATGATCCTCCACATACAGCCAGTCACGCACATTTTTGCCATCCCCGTACACAGGGAGCTTTTTCCCCTGCAGCGCATTGTTGATGATCAGGGGAATCAGCTTTTCCGGAAACTGATAGGGGCCGTAATTGTTGGAGCAGTTTGTGATATTGGCCGGGAAGCGGTAGGTATCCATATATGCCTTTACCAGCAGATCCGACCCGGCCTTGCTGGCCGAGTAGGGGCTGTGGGGATCATAGGGCGTTGTCTCATAGAAAAAGGCGTTGTCGTCATCCGGCAGAGAACCGTACACCTCATCCGTAGACACATGCAGAAACTTTTTGTCCTCCTTAAAGCTTCCGTCAGGCAGCTCCCATGCCGCCTTTGCACAGTTGAGCATAACAGCGGTTCCCAGCACATTTGTGCGCACAAACACCTCCGGGTCCCGGATGCTCCTGTCCACATGGCTCTCTGCGGCAAAATGCACCACTCTGTCGATCTCATTCTCCGCAAAGATTCTGCCGATAGCCTCCTTGTCACAGATGTCGGCTTTCACAAAGGTATAGTTTGGCCGTCCCTCCACGTCTCTTAAATTTTCCAGATTTCCCGCATAAGTCAGGGCGTCCACATTGATAATCCGGATAGCTTCCCCGTATTTGCGGAACATATAATGGATATAATTGGAGCCGATAAAGCCTGCTCCTCCGGTCACAAGATAAGTCCTCATATTGTTCTCCTTGTCCCTCTTTTTGTCTTTTCCTTATTTTACCACAGCCCTTGCTGCCGTGGCTACTAAAATCTCACTTCTTAGTATCCCAGATAACTGAGATTTAAATCCACATTTCCACTGATTCCGCTGACCCTTCCTGTGGATTTATACTGCCATAGGTCATACCTGCCCTCATAGGTGGGCTTTGCGGCATACTGGGCCAGCCAGATTTTATATGCGCTCAAGGCAGAAGTATCTATCTTGCTTGTCAGCCAGGTTTTGTTTGCATAAATCCCCGCCGTGTATCCCGCGTTTTGTATGGTCTGGCAGAAGGCCTTGCACACCTCGGTTCTGGTCTGTTTGTCAATGCCGTCGGCCCGGCCTCCGCTGCTCTCCACATCCAGGAAAATAGGATAGGAAATCTTATAATTTTTTACAAGCTCCAGCACCATGGAGGCTTCCTCCACTGCTTCCACAGCATCCACCGCCTGGGTAAAGAAGTAAACTCCTACCTTCAGCCCTGCCGCCGTGGCGCCCTTAATATTGGCAGCGTATTTGGGATCCTCTATCAGACTGCCCTGGGAAGAGCCCCTGTATCCGCAGCGGATAATTACGTAGGATACCCCTGAATTCTTTACCGCCTCCCAATCTATGGTGCCATTCCATTTTGATACATCAATTCCCATGGTGCCTGAGCCCGTCACAAGTGAACCATCGCTGGCAAAATTGTATTTTGCCCCCTGGATCACCTGCTCTCCCGTCACCTTATTGCCGGAGGCGTCAAAGAAATATACCTTCCCGTCCAGCGTCTGCCAGCCGGTATACTTCGCCTCGCCCTTCACAAAAAATTTATCTGCCGTATAATAATCCGCAAAAACCGCTTCTCTGTAGGCATTATTTTCCAAAACATAAAGCTGCTGTCCGCTGGAATCCTTCAGCTTGCTTGTCTTATCCTCTCTGGGATGGGCCTTTACGGTCACCGCACAGGCAGCTTTTACCTCTTCGCCATTTTCCGAATACTTCACCGTTATAACAGCACTTCCTGCGCTCACACCAGTGATGGTCACCGCCCTGCCGCTTACCGATACAGTGGCGACTCCCGTATCCGAGGACTCCGCCGTCACAGCATTCTGGGTGGTTGCATTGGTGATAGAAGCGTTGATGGTCACCGGCGCAGTAAGGTAAACCGTGGCAGAGGTTTTGTCCAGAGTAATCGTCTTATTCCCCGTGACTTTTACATTGAGCGCAGCGCTGGCAGCCGTGGCCGCAGCTCCGCCAGTATAGTTTACAGTCAGGGTAATCACAGCATCTCCCGCCGCAACGCCCTTTATGGTAAGATTGCCGGAAGCATCCACCGACGCCGTGGCAATATCCGTTCTGTTCGAGGAAACGCTGTAAGTGAGCTGCTTGCCCGCAGTAAATCCTGCGGCCTGTGCCTTTGCGGTTCCCTGAGCCCCAATGGCCAGGGTCATGGAGGACTGATCCAGACTCACGCTGCCCGCCGCGTCACTTACCGTCACACTGCAGGTTCCCGTCAATCCCGTCACCGCGTTGTTGCCGCTTACCGTGCTTCCGCTTGCGCTAAAGGAGATCAAAACCGCGCCGTTTGTGGCGCCAAGAGCCGTCACGGTGGCGCTTGCACCGCTTCCCTCCACCTTCACAGCGCCAGGATTGCTGCTGGTCCAGGTCACATTGGTCAGATTTACCTCCGGGCACTGGGCCGTAACTGTAAAGCTCTCTCCCACCTTCAGCGTCTTGCTGGAGGGAGACACACTGGCCGTGTAGGTTGCCATTCTTAAAAAGCTGCCGCTCATGGCGTAAGTAGCCGGGTCTGGTATAGTGCTCTTTGCCACCTCAGTATAAGTATTTACCGTGGATGTGCTCTCCACCCATTCCACCGTATCCTGCAGCGAGGATTCCACCACCGTTTCATTCTTTCTGGTGTCCTCCTTGGCCGCATCTACTTCGGATTCCTTCTTAATTTCGTTTTTTACATCTATTTTCTGATAAGTAATATCCTTTTTCACCACCACCGACTGTGCTCCCTGGGGGATGGTGTAATCCGCATATTTGGCATCTGTCAGCGCATTGATGGAAACCTTATAGGTGCCGGGCGTAATATCCTTTTGATAGATAATGCCATCCATATCGTCGTCCGTCCAGGTCTCGCTGTCCCCCTCCGGGTCTGTAACCGTCACAGAAAAGGGCACATTGGCAATCAGCTTGCCGGTTTCCTCATTGGTGAATTTCACCTTTAAATCCTTTTGCACGGAGGTCAGCTCCAGCTTCACAGTCACCTGTCTGCTGTATTCCGTCTCATCATACTCCGTATTCTGCTCCTGCTCCACAACGCCTGCCGCCGCAAGCCTGGCCAGCTCCGCATCCGCCACTGCCATAAGACCGGTCTCTCCTATGGTGGTAATCCCGTCCAGCTGGGCTCCCACGGTGACAAATTCATCCACCTGGCCGTCTGCAATCCGGGCGCTGGCATATATGCTCCCTGTCACCAGGGCAAGCACCAGGACTGCCACCCCTGTAGAGGTAATGATCTTGTCCATGGTTCCCATCGCCAGAAACCGATTCCATAATCCGGCCAAAAGCACGCCCGGGCCGGCCTTTTTCCCGGTACGCCTCTGTTTTTTGGGTGCAGCCGTGGAATGATAAGCGCTTCTTTCTTCCTCTTCGATGTAATATCCGGCTTCTGCGTCGTCCTCCGGGTAATACTCCTCTGCCTCATAAGGCTCTGTATCATCCTCCGGGTAATATTCAGCTTCTTCCGGGTATTCTTCCTCTATGTAATATGCAGCATCCTCTGCCTCGTCATCCTGGGCATAATATTCAGCTTCTCCGGATTCCTCCTCTGCATAGTACCCAGACGCCTCTATATCATCCTCTGCAGCATCCTCTGCGTAATATTCGCTCTCTTCTGCTTCCTCGTCTCCGTAATAATTCTCGTCTTCGTAATATTCCTCGTCGGCGTAATACGTCCCTTCTTCGCCCTCTAATTCCTCCTGGGCATCGTACTCCTCTTCCTCCCGGGCATCCCAGTCAGCATCCCAGTCGGAACGATCCTCTTCAAATTCTTCATATGGCTTTTTCGTATGGCCGAACAACCTTTTCATTTACACTACCCTTTCTAACATTTAAAACACCCGTTGACAATTCCGTAATATTATAGCATTCCCCACCCACAGCTTCAAGCAAGAAAGCCATTTCTTCATAATTTCTTAAATTTTCACAGGAACGGAATGTTCCATTTTCTCTCACCGCCCCATTCAAAAACTTAAACATTTCTAAAATTTTCTAATAATCTGGACTTTCCTCCCACATAATAGTAAAATAAAAAACAACTTTTTTACCCTGAAAATGGAAGCAGCATCGCAGAATGTGAGGTAATGTGAAAAATCACACTGATGTGCTGATTTTTCACACGGCTATTTGTTTCTGGACGAAAACAAATAGCCATGATGGCAGACGCAAATTTGACATTTGCGTCGCCTCCTCGCGACAAGTCGCTTAGAAATGAGGTAATATGAAACAAAATAAAGAAAACCGGGAGCAGGTTCACACTGCTTCTATCTCTGATAATGACATTCCTGATATTGAAATTATTGATCTGGAAAAAGAGGATTCTTCAGAGGAACCATACGATTCGGAGCCCTCTGAAGAGCTGGAAGAGGCATACGACGATGATGAGTTTTTTGAGGAACCATTAAAAAAGAAACGGTTTCCCATCAATATGCACCTGATCCTGATTTTCACAGTGATCGTCTTTTTCGGCGGCATCCTGTTCAAGTTTTTCAACTGGGGTGTGGAAGTAGATCTGGAAGAAATTTTTAAGGACGGACCGGGCACCTACGAGGACACCCTGGATGAGATTCTTCCGCTGGTGGGCGGAACCGAGGAGGGGCCTGTGGATGACGGCGTCACCACTATTGTAGCCTTTGGAAATGCACCCTTTGCCGATGACAGGGATTCTCAGGACAGTCTGGCCGCTATGATTGAAGAGCTCACCGGAGCGGTTGTCTATAACTGTTCTGTAAGCGGCAGCTATCTGGCGGCCCTTTCACCCCAGATCGATTCCCAGAATTATCCCATGGACGCCTTTAATTTTTACTGGCTCTGCACTCTTGCCACGGGAGGGCCCATCGACTATTTTTATGAGGAGGCCAAGGAGGTGATGGGGGAGGATTATCCCCCTGAGGGCGATGAGGTATACAACACCTTAAAGACACTTGACTTTAACACGGTGGACGTGGTAGTGATTATGTATGATGCCAGCGATTATCTTGCGGGGCATGAAATGTACAGCGACCAGAATTCCACGGATATTCAGCAGTTTACAGGAAATATGGAGGCTGGAATCGAGCTTTTGCAGTCCACCTATCCCAATATCCGCATTATTGTCATGTCGCCCACCTACGCTTTTGCCATAAATGAAGAGGGTGAATATGTGAGCAGTGATATTCAGCGCTATGGGCAGGATGTTTTGTCCACCTATGTGATCAGACAGTATGCCTCCTGCGCTACCCGAAGCGTCTCCTTTGTGGACAACCTATACGGAACCATCACTGAGGACAACGCAGAGGAATACCTCATTGACAATCTCCATTTGAATGTGGAGGGCAGACGAAGGGTTGCGGAACGCTTCGAATATGCTTTGAATTACTATAATAGGGAAGGCAGCTGAGCCTTCCCTGTTTTTTCCCTTATTTTCTATTCTTCTTCTTTTTTGTCAGCTCTGGAAGTTCCACCACTCCGGAGTGGTGTCCCGGTAAATCACATACCCTTGTGTGCTTCCAAAAACCACATATCCGTATTCCTCCAGATTTCCGTTGATTTCCTTATCCTGTGGCAAAATCACATAATGGCACATTTCCGCCTTTGCCTGCTGGGAAAGCGCCCGGGCGTCTATTACCTCTGCCTCCATCACATCGTAGAGATCACTTAAGTGACTCCACCTTTCCACTGTAATCTCTCTGCCGTAGGGCATACATACCACGGGAGAATACTGCCTCACATACTGCAGAAGCTCCGCCGGGAAAACAGCCATCACCTCCCGTCCCTCCACCTCTATGGCATCACAGATGTCCACAACGCTCTGAGGCACATGATAAAGATTTTCTGCCCTGCTGAAAAAAGGGTTGCTGTACACAAAGCTGCCAGATACCCCAATTATCCCCGCAAGACATGCTGCCAGCACATACCTGCCCTTCCCCTTAAGCTGCCCGTAAAGCCGCGCGGCCGCAAAGCCATTCACCAGTGTAATGGGCAGAAGCCAAAGAATCCGGTAATAAATCTCACTGTCCGCAACGCTGTATACCAGACGCGCAAACAAAGGATTGAAAAAAAACAGCAATAGAATGGCAGGCACATACAAAAAAAGGATTCTGATATGCTTTCTCTTTTCCACCACAAACAGATATACAGCCGAAACAAAAAACCAGATCACAATCAGACCGGTTCCCATATAATCCCGAAACAATGTGGTTATCTCACTCCACATAAGGCTTTCCTCCTATACGAACTCGATGAGGTGGGGGTGCTGCATGTTTCATAAACAGACCCTTGCTAACCGCCGGTACTTAGACTGCGTCCTCTGCAGCCTTATGTACCGCTGCGGTTAGCTCGGAGCGAAAGCGTGTCTGTGTTGAAATATGCAGCACCTCTTACACTATTTCCCCACTCATTTCTTTACAAAAGCAGGTACAGCACTGCAAAGCCCACGCAGGGAATGCAGCAGCAGCCCATAGGAAGCAGCACGCTCCATTTTCGAAAGCAGACCGCCGCGCATATCCCTGTGATTCCCATGAGCATACAGACCAGCAATGCTCCCATGGTGCTGCAAAGACAGGCCGCCGTCATGGCCGCTCCCAAGAGAACCCAAAACCCCGGAGGAATTTTCTCTTTCTCCTGAATCTTTTCCAGCAAAAGCAAAAGAAGCAGAAACAGGGCCGGTATGATGATACTGCCAAGAGCAGCCTTCCCCTGGCGGCTTCTGGCAATCATAAAGTTTTCCACAGTGTAAAAGGAGGTATCTCCAAACAGCACCAAAAGCTGCGTAAAAATCAAAAATACAGGGACACACTCACGTCTTTTGGCAAAAAGCTTTTCTCCAATCAGATAAAAGATTCCATAGGTCATGGCAATCAAAGCCACGGGAACCGCCACATGAGCCACGCTGACGGTACGGATTCCCGACATACTGGCCAGAAAGGCAATCCAGATGGGGAAAGGCGCCAGCCCGTGCCTTGCATCAAGCTCTGTGGTGCCTCCCGTATAGGGAAGCTTGCGGTACATGGTTCCTGCATTCTCCGTTATGGAAGAGACGGCCACATAATAAGCGTCGTCTCCGTCCGCATAGGTCATCACAACCGCCTGCACCAGCTGAAAAAGCAGCAAAACCCAAAACAAAATCCAGGCTGCTGTTTCCACCTTTCTCTCCTTAAAGCTGTGCTCCCGCACCACATAAAGAGCAGGCCGTTTTCTTCTTCTCAGGAAAAGGACTGCAGCCCCAAGCAAAAGAACCACCGTATAGGCCAAAAACAGCCTGACTAAAAATCGGTAATCCTTTTGAGCCAGCACCAGGGGAACGCATAAAAGCTGAAACCCGCCCCACAGGCAAAGCTGCCCGTTTATCAGGCGGAAGGGAAGTCTCCCTGCCAGCCTGTCTGCGCCCACGAAAAGCTCTCCCACCCAAATGGGAATCACAAAAAGCCATATACATAAAATCAAAATTCCTATCACCGTCATTAACATTTTCTTCTCCATGCCCTGGGCATCAAAGCAGCCCTTACTTTCCAAGCAAAAAGATTCGATCTTGATGCACACTGTCCGCAAGAAGCTCCTGCTTGAGAGACAGACCGTAGACCTCCTCCATCACAGTCAAAACCTCTTCCCAATCCGCCTCAGATTTTACCAGAACCACTGCCTGCTCCAAAGAGGCCACAGATTCCCTGTCCCTTCTCTCAATCAGCTCGCTCAGACGCACAAGAAGGGTTTTTTCATAATGCGTAAATTCCAGCAGATTCTCATAATAACCCACTCCTTCATAGACGCAGATACAGGGAAGGGAGGCATATTCCTGGGAAAGCTCTTCCTGTTTTTCGTAACCCCGATAAAGATAGCTGCCGTCATAGTCAAAAAGCCCAAGAACCTGCCAAAGCAGGCAGATGCCGCAGACTGTCCCCGCAAAAATGCCCTTCTTATTGCCAAAATAGCCCTCCAGCTTTCCCAGCCACAAAACCAGCGCAAGGGCACCCCAAAGACACACAAAGGGAAACAGCGGCATGATATACCGGTCCACCAGATAAGGGGACATTCTGGCCGCCAAAAAGAAATAGCCCACAGGAGGTACGAAAAGCAGGCAGATTTCGGCCAGAGGCTTTTTTTTCTTTTGCAGGCACACAAGCCCCCACACTGCGCAGCACAGCCCCATGGCGCATAAAATCCACATCAGATTCCCAAAGGTTCTGGAGACCAGGATTTCCAAAAAGGCAGACAGCCTCTGTCCATAGCCGGAAACACCGGCGGCCAGATTCTCAAGGGCCTCCACCCCACGGGAACTGGAAAACACATCCGAAAGAGCAAAGGGAAACAGTAAAATGCCTGCCGCAGCCGCAATCACCATAGATCGCACCAGGCAAAGGCATTCTCTGAAACGCCGTTTCCAAAGAAGCCCTGCAGCCAGGGTAAGAAACAAAAAAATACAGTAAAACAGGAAAAAATACTGGGTCAAAAAGCCAAGCACCGTAACTGCAATCAGCCTGAAATTTTTCTTTTCAAACCCACTGTGCTGCCATTTCTGCATACAAATGTAAAAAAACGCCACACAGAAAAAGGTCAATACCCCATACATCCGTATGAGAAGCACACAGGCCATGGCCCCGGTGGAAAGTCCGTAGAAAAGAGCCGCTAAAATTCCCGAAAGCCGCGCCTTGTCCGGTATTCCAAAAAGGCAGGCAAACTGCCGTCCCAGCCTCATCAATAGAAGCATCGTGCCAACAGCTGCTGTCAGATTGATCACGCAGCCCATGAAGGGCTTGATTTGTCCCCGAAACAAGGAACACACTGTGTGCAGCAGCATAAAATGCAGCGGAGGATGATTGTCATCCTTCACATTGAAATACACGGAGGCGTAGTTAAAGGCGTCCTTATCATCCACGGTAATGTAATCCGAAAATTCCTCCGCGCCAATCCACACCGGTTCCTCATAGACATCCGCCTGATAGGACAAAAGCTTGCTGTTTCCCCTGTTTTGTATCACATCCTTACATGTGCTCCAGAGGTTTCCCATGGTTTCGGAAAAACTTTCCCCACGAATCTCATTTTCCACAAACTTAGCCAGTCTCCCCTGGGGCTGGGTGGGCACAATCCAGGGATTAAACTCCCCATTGGCAAGCTCGAAGCTTAAAAACTCATCCATGTGGTAGCCTTCCTTTTGGGATATGCCAAAGGAAAGCACGATCACACAAAGCAGTATGGCTGCAATTTCCCAGCTTTTTTCTTTTAACCTTCCTTTTTTCATGGGCGCCTCACAAGTTTATAAAATTTCATATAGGAAAATACGGTAATAGCTGTCCTGGGTCTCAAAGGGCTCCTCTCTCACCAGCCTAAACCCCGTCTCCTCCCCATTTTCAATCCAGGCGGCGGAAAGCAGATATTTTCCTCCCAGCTCCTTAAGGGCGGACACATCCAGGGCGTAATCCTGAAAATAGAATCCATTTTTCTCTATGGTATAATAGCCGGGGCATTCCGCAGAAAACAAGTAACAGCGGTTTCCCCAATCATCAAAATATTCCTGTAAATACTGGTTCTTTTCCAGCTCAGGAGCAATAATCTCACGAAAGCTGTGCTTGTATTCCAGGGAATAATTGTTGGAATACCCGTCCAGACAGTAAAATCCCTGATAAAGCGCGGCGGCAGGGTCAATGCCAAGGCTCACCACCCGATAATCCTCCGGCTTTTGTCCTGTCTGCTCCAAAAGATATGCTTCCACCTGCTCCATCACGCCTATGGCGTAATAATCCCGAAAGGACAAAAGACCATAGTCGGGGTTGCGCAGCTTCTGCACATTGGGCTTTAGATTGCTGTTTCTTAAAACCTCCACCCCCGTTAGAATCGTCACGGCTGCAAAACAAAAAAGTCCTGCCCCCGCAAGAAACCGTCCCGCCACAAGGCTGCCTGAAAGGGCTCTCTTTTCCCCTCTCACAAAGTGAAGCAGGCAAAGCCCAAGCTCCAGCTCACAGGCCAGCAAAAGATACCACAGGCAGGGAGCCAGCCACAAAAGCCGATCCGCCTGGAAAGCTCCCAGAACCGAAAGCCTTGTGCGAAGCAAAATTCCCAGGCCGCTGTCCCAGAGGGCAGATACCAGAGCAAGCAGAAAAGTCACCCCGAGAGAAATCCCCATGGCCCCCAGAATCTTCCGTTCCTTTTCCCGCCGGAAAGCCCCGGTGAGGAGAGAAAACACCCCGGCAAGAACGGCTCCTCCCAAAATCCACTGGTGGTAGTCTCCACTGTGCTGCCCTCCCTGCAGAAAGCCCGTAAGGAGACTATTCCAAAAGGGCTCCGCCGTCAAAACATATTCCTCCTTGTGGGAAACCGCGCTTGGTATCCACCCAAGCAGCTGTCCCAAAAGGCGGAAATTTTCCACTACATAGATTCCCGTCATCATCCCAAGGCAAAAAAGGGGCAGGCGGCGGCGCCCCCTCTGACTGGGCAGAAGCGTCCACAAAAGTCCCATACCGATCACCCCAAAGCCGATGAGCACCAGGGAAGAGCATAAGGCGTACATTGCACTATACCCAAAGGCAAAGGCTCTGTACTTTTTATTCCTCAGCTGAAGGAAGCTCCAGAAAAGCAGGGGCAGCCCATACTGTGACAGCCCGTATACCGGCAGAAAGGGCAGGTATGCGTATAGAATTCCCACAGCCATGGCAGCCGCCGGATGCGCTCTTGGAATTTCCCTTGTCAGAAGGTACATTCCTACATAGCCGCACAGACTTCCCAGAAGCTGCATAGACACCAGTGCCCAAAAAGGACGCATGACCAAAAAAAGAAGCACAAATCCGGGCGCAGGCAGCGTCAGTGCAGTTTTGTCGGCTCCGTTCATAAATTCCGGCAGGAGATTCCCGTCAAAGAGATGCTTCGCCTGCAGCATATAGCCGATCAGTTCTCCGTCCAGCTGATCATGATAGGTTACAATGGCGTCCTGCCCTAAGATCAGATAAGGCACAAGCATTGCCAGGACGGCGCCAAAGCCCAGAAAAAAACAGATATTATGCAGTTTTATTTCCTTCTGTGCAGGCATACGCACCCATCCCTTTCTCCATCAGCAAAAGGCTAAAGACCATCCACACACAGGTCACCCCTATGGTATTTTTATAGTCCATCATTCCTGCTCCCTGCATGGTATACCAAAAGATAAGTCCCAAACAGGACACCCCCAGAATAAGGACCGAAAAGAAATTTCTGCCTGAAATAAGGCTCCTGTCCAGAAAAATACAAAATACCCCAAGAATCGCCCCAAGGCAGAGCGCTGCCGCAAACCACCAGCAGCTGTAATCCATATAAATCCGGGACAGCACCGGCGTGTAATGGCGCATGATCTCATAATTTCTCCCGGAATAGGAATCATATCCTCTGCCTGTAAGCTGCATCTGCAGCGCAATGGGAGAGACTGTGTACGCCGCCGCATCCCAGGCAATCTCATGGAGAATATGTGCCCGGTTCTGCTCCCAGGCCTGTTTGGAGAGGGCAAGGAAAAATTCCCGGGCTTCCTCCGTTCCCAGGGCCTCCTCCACTGCCGGGCCAAACACCATAGCCATGTTGTCTGCATAATAAGCGCTGGCTTGGACATCTCCCCAGTCTAAGATCTCCCGAAGCTGTTCCGGAAAGCCTTCATAATAGGACATAAGACTGGTCCACGCCGTACGGCTTACCAGACATGCCTCCAGGCTTTTTTCGTTTTTTCCATAATATCCCTTTACCTGCGTCAGACTGTTCATTCCTATGATCGTTGCCCCAAAGGCCAAGAAAATCACAAATTGTCTGGCAAACCGCCAAATGTCCTGACGTCTTGTTTCCTGGCAGTTCCCTCTCCGAACCAGTCCAAAAATCCGGACCAGCCCCCAAAGAAGCACAAGCACCGGGGGAATGGCCCCCAGAAGCAGATATTCTGGCAAAAGCAGAGCGCACAAAAGCCAGAAGGACGCAAGTTTCACCATCTGCCTTACCCGCAGCATACCCTTTCGCACCGTCTCCAGAGAAATAGAAAGCTCCAGCAGAAAAAAGGAGGAGACAAGAGAATAGGGAAGCACCGCCAGATGGCACTGCATGGCCATGGGCAGCGTCAGGACGGCCAGACTCCCCCAGAGATTCAGGGCTCTCTTTGTTTTTTTCAGCCCCATCAAAAGCCGGTGGGCCGCATAGCAGGCTACCAGCAGCTGCACCACATACATCACGCAATAATAGGGAAGTCCCGCAAGCCCCTCAATCCCTCTTGCCAAAAGCAAAAACACGGGATAAAGGATTCCCGTATACTCATCGCATATAAAGTTTTTGCTGATTTCCACGTAAAAAAGGCTCTCCCCAAACTGCGGAAGCTTGGAAAAATTCAGACACATCCAGGTCATGCCAAAGACGATCTGGATGGAAAAGCCTATGAAAATCACTCTGCCCAGAATGGCAGATATATGCCTGACTGCCCTCTGCATACTCATCTCCGTTAGCGATAAAACTTTTTGATGGTGTCACTGATATAGTCCACCTGATCAAGGGTCAAACCATAATACATAGGAAGCCTTGCCAGTCTTTCGCTCTCCCTTGTAGTATATCTGTCCTCCCCGTGGAAGCGGCCGAATTTCCGCCCGGCGGGAGCCGTGTGCAGCGGGATGTAATGGAATACGGACAAAATGCCATTCTCTTTCAGATACTGGATCAGAGCAGTCCGTTCCTCCAAATCCGCCGCCTTGATATAAAACATATGGGCATTGTGGACACAGCCTTGCGGCACCACAGGAAGTTTCACCTTTCCTGCTTCCTCCAAAGGCTTAAGATTCTCGTAATAACGGTTCCAGCAGGAAAGTCTTGCCTCATTGATCTCATCGGCCTTTTCCAGCTGGGCGTAGAGGTAAGCGGCATTCATATCGCTGGGGAGATAAGAGGAGCCAAAATTCACCCAGGTATATTTATCGATCTGCCCTCTGTAAAATTTACTGCGGTTGGTTCCCTTTTCCCGTATGATCTCCGCATCCTCCACATTCTTCTCATCCCGTATCAAAAGTGCGCCGCCTTCGCCCATGCTGTAATTTTTCGTCTCATGGAAGCTGAAGCACCCGTAGTCCCCAAAGGTTCCCAGCGCCTTTCCCTGATAAGAGGCCATGATGCCCTGGGCTGCATCCTCAATGACCATCAAACCGTATTTGTCTGCAAGCTCCATAATTTTATTCATCTCACAGGCTACCCCTGCATAATGCACCGGCACAATCGCTTTGGTCTTGTCTGTAATCGCTGCCTCTATGAGATTTTCGTCCATATTCATGGTATCCGGCCGGATATCCACAAACACAGGCACAGCCCCTCTTAACACAAATGCGTCCGCTGTGGACACAAAGGTATAGGAGGGCATAATAATCTCGTCCCCCGGCCCCACGCCTGCAAGCAGCGCAGCCATCTCCGTGGCGTGGGTACAGGAGGTGGTCAGCAGGCATTTTGCCGTTTTCGTCCGCCTCTCTATCCATTCATTGCATTTGTGGGTATAGGGCCCGTCCCCACATATTTTCTGGTTCTCCACGCACTCCCTGATATAATCTACAGCCTTCTCTTCGTAAGGCGGCACATTAAAATTGATCATAAGCTCCTCCTATCTCTTCCATGCCCCAAGCACACTGCCCTGAACATTGTCCGTCACCTTGCTGATAATATATTTGGGTCTCCCCTTGACCTCCTCGTAGATTCTTGCAATGTAATGCCCGATGATGCCCAGACTCAGCATCAAAAACCCTCCGATAATCAAGATCAAAAGAATCACTGTGGTAAAGCCCTCTACAGCAGTTCCCATAAGATACTTCACAAGAGTCTGTACCGCAAGTATAATGCTGAATAAAATGGAAATCATTCCCATCACCGTCACCAGCTGCAGCGGCAGTGTGCTGAAGGAGGTTGCGTTTGCCACCGCATATTTCATCAGACTGAAAAAAGACCATTTGCTTTCTCCATACTGGCGCTCCTGCACTTCATAGGAAACCGTCTCCGTGCGAAAGCCTGACCAGAAGGTCAGCGCCCTGAAAAAGGTATTCCGTTCAGGCAGCCCTAACAGCACATCCACCACCTTGCGGTCTAACAGCTTAAAATCCGAGGAGGCGTTCATGTCCATCTTAATCAGACGGCTCATTATCTTATAAAACAGCCCGGCTGACAGCTTGTGTCCCAGGCTTTCCTTCCCCCTGCTCTTTTTGATCCCTTCTACGATCTCTGCCCCTTCCTTCCATTTTTTCCACATTTCAGGAATCGCCCCCGGAGGGTGCTGCAGATCGCAGTCCATGACAATCACGGCATCCCCCGATGCCATGGCAAGTCCCGCAAATATCCCTGCTTCCTTGCCAAAATTACGGCTGAATTCCGCTCCCTTGATTCGAGGGTCTCTCTCTGCTTCCTTTCGGATTTCTTCAAAAGTGCCGTCTCTGGAGCCGTCGCTGATAAAAACCAGTTCGTATTCGATCTGATTTTCCGTGAGTATGCCTGAAAGCACACGAGCCGTATTGGAAATATTCTGCTCCTCATTATAAGCGGGCAGTACAATGGATAGCAAGGCCATTTTTTATCCTCCGTCAGTGATTCACATTTTCCGTCTTTACATATAAAATTCCATCCACTACCTTTGTGGACGTCTTGCCCGGAAAGCTTTCCATTTCCACATATTCCGGGGATTCATAAATATCCTCCATAGCCTGGGCAGGCAGGAAATTCAAAGTAGCTCCCAGATAGTTTTTTATAAATGCCTCATAATTATCGCTGGTGTATAACAGGCTGTCCCCATTTAAACCGATCATGTTGGAAGTCACATCCCCCGTGATATCCGTAAGAGGAAACTGATGATCCCCCACCACGCCCACAATGGCAATGGGGATGCCCTGATAGTATCCTTCCGTCTGCTCTATCCGGTCCAGCAGCCTGACACAGTAGGCATAGGTTTTCTCATAACGCTTTTCCAGATTGGAGTATCCGATATTGTCCGTGACGCCGTAGTGAAACACCAAAGCTCCTGCCCCCAAAAGGGCGCACCACTGCATAGCTCCGTTCCCGGGCAAAGCTTTTGCGTATCTGCTCACAAAGGCTGTCATGACGATCAGATAGATCACCCACTGATACCGCATCAGCAGATGATAAGTCAAATCCGGGGAAATAAACAGGATGGCGTTTGTCACAAGGGGCAGCACAGCTGCCAATAATGCCATTATAACGAAAAATGCCGGATTCTTCCACCATTTTTTCCGAAGGCACAGCGCTGTAAGGGTCCAGGCTGCCGAAATTCCCAGAATTATAATTGCCGCCGCTGAAATCCATCCGTTAAACAACACATTTCCCTTCAGGCTGAAGGCCCCAAAGTCCCTGTACGAAACGGCAAGCATCTCCATCAGTCCTTCCCCCGAAGCCCCGGCGCTCTCCAGGGTGTTTATCCCCTGGTAGGTATCCAGCTCCTTGCCTTGAATCCGCAGGAGCACCTGCAAAATAACGTAATACATGCCCGCCCCCAACAAGCCCATATACAAATAGCGCAGACTTTTTTGCAGCTTTTCCCTGAGGGTCAGCGTGTCCATAAGCGTCATAAGAATACAGTAAATGCTAAGCAGCATGGCAACGGACACATACGCCTGATAGGTTCCCATGCTGAATGCCAGGCAGATGCCTCCGCCCAGAAAGCCCAGACGCTTTTTTTTCGTAAAAAGCACCGCCAGTATAGCCAGAAAAAGAGCCAGCATATAGCCGTCCAGGGTAAATACATAGGCAAAGGTGGATGCCAGCGCCGGAAAGGAAACCAAAAGCCCGCTGATAAGCACTATGGCCGCAGAGTCCCTCACCTCCAAAAGCTCTGTCAGCGCCGCTGCCGAAAGGGCCAAAAACAAAAGGCCCAGCACTCCGATGAGCCAGGGAAGTGTGTAATAAGAGGAAAATCCGCAGGCAATCATCAAAAACCACCTGCCTGAGGTAATCATATTCTGATCAAAATACATGCTGTCTAAGCCGTCATGATTGGGAATATCCGACAGCATGACAGGCATATGAATCAAAAGCCCCAGAATAAACGCCGATAAAAAGGCGATTTTCCATTCCCTTTTGATTCTCCTGTTCAATGACTGCAATGCCTCAGTGGGAGTCAACATTTTTATCCTTCCTTTCCTCAATTTGTAACAGCTCCTGGCTTATGCTTTAATCTGTCCTTAAATATTCCGCCAGGGTTCTTGCGATCATTTCCCGTCCCGCCTCATTGGGATGCAGCCCGTCCACTGTGTACAGCTCCATATCAGACCAGCTCTCGTGGGGATAAAAATCGTGATACAGATCAATGACCTCCACTCCCAGCTCTGCCGCCACCTGCTTTTCCGCCTCCACAAAATCCTCCAGAATGCCATAACCCGCATCCAGCTCTTCACAGGTAAGCTGCTGCACCGTATACCAGCTGTAGGTGGGTGTCACAAGGATGATCCGCAGATCGGGGTACGCCTTCCTGATGGATGTGATACTGCTTCGCAAAGCCCCAGTAAAGGTGTATTCATCATAGGGGTCCTCCTCATTATACATCACCGCACCGCCGTGGTAATCATTGAGCCCGTGTCCGATAATGAGAATTTCCACAGCGGAAAAATCAATGTTTTCCAGCTCGTCTATGGTATCTCCAAAATATTCCGTAGCGCTCTCTCTGATCCGCACTGTCTGCTGTACGCCGAAGTCACCAGCCTCTATGGCCTTTGCCAGCCCGGCCATGGACAAGGCATCCTTGGAATATCCCATGCGTTTTTCCGTGTCCATGCGGCTTAAGCAGGTGCCCCCCAGGGCCCCGTTAAACACAGGCTCTCCCAGATAAGCGGCCAGCTTTTCCGTGACGGAGGTCTCATCCCGGACGATTCCCATGATACTGTCCCCCAAAACCACGATCCTCACCTGGGTTTTCTCCTGTCTGTTCTCCCGGCTGGAATAAGTGAGCGCAAAAAGAAGCACAAAAAACGCCGCTGCCAAGACTCCGTATAAAATTTTGCCAGAAAGTCCGTGTCCCTTCATTCCCGCTTTCTCTCCAGTCATTTCCTGAAATCCTCTATTGTGCCAGTATCCAGGCCAGTCTGTCCGCACCTTGGCCGTCCGCAACAGCTCGTATCCTCTCTCTTAAGCTTGCTCTGGCCTGTACATCATCACACAAATACCCAAACTTCTCTCCCAGCCGTTCCAAAACACCCAGGGCATCCCGATGGAAGGCTCCTGCATTTACGGCAATCCCATGATTCCCCAGGTACGCTGCCAGCTCCTCTTGATTTTCCGCATAGGAAAAGCACAAAAAAGGAACGCCCACAGCGCAAAGCTCATAAACCGTGGTTCCCGCTGCTGTCACCGCAAGATCACATTGCTCCATAAGTCCTGCCATATCCTGCACATTATGGTGTATGATCACACCCTCCCTTTTTTCTTCCAGCTTCTTTAATGCACTGAAATTTGGGGAGAAGCTTCCCGCCGTTATGTGAAAGTGTATCCCTTTTCTATAAATACAGTCAAGCACTTTACCAGCAATATTCTCCCTGTCTCCTCCACCGGTGGTGATCAGTACACTGCGCACTTTTGCAGATACCCGGCAATTTCTATTACGAAACTGGGGTCTTAAGGGCACATAGCAGCTTCCCAGGTACAGCTTTGTATTGCGTCCTTCATACAGCCTTTCATAGCTCCTTTGGTCTGCAAAGATGTTATAGTTGATCACAGCATCCACAGGAAAGGGGCGGCTGTGCATATCGTCCAGCAAGAATACCTCTCCCCAGCGGGCCACGTTCTGCAGATAGACATCCGTCACATAGTAGCTGTCCACCACAATTTTTCTCTGTCCCCTTTCACTTTTGTCCCCCCCGGGGAGGTCTTCTTTCTCCTGAAGCAATGCCTCCCACAGGGGAAGCTCCTCCTCCATCCTTTGAAAATCCGTGTGAAGCACATGCACCAAAAAGCCATAGCTCGCCGCCAGCTCCCCGGAGGCCTCATCCGCACATAAAAATAAAATCTGCTCCGGTGATCCCAGTCTCTCCGAAAGAGCCCTGGCGATGGTCAAGCACCGCATCAGATGTCCCGCCCCTATACGGGCATTTCCGTCCGCCCGAAAAAGGTATTGCTTTCTTTTCATGAAAAATCCACCAAATCCCAGCTCATAGGCGTGCCAAGTCTGGCGTCCCGGCTGATCTTCTTTCCCAAAAGCTCTTCATAATACATGGTATGCAGTCCGCAGGACGGTCTTACAGAACGGAGATTTTCCGGTGTAAATACGTCTCCCGCCTTCATATCCTGGGCCACAAAAAGCGAGCGGGAATGTTCTCTGCTCTTTTTCTGCTTTTCTGTCAGTTCATAGGTAACCTTCCCCACAGCCTTCTCAATCTGCCGAATATGCTCCACCATTTCCTTAAATTCCTCCGGCTCCATGGAAAAGGCTGCGTCTGCGCCTCCATCCGCTCTCCTTAAGGTAAGATGCTTCTCCACCACCTTCGCACCCAGGGCAACTCCGGCTCCTGCCACAGCGCTTCCCATGGTGTGATCAGAAAGTCCTGTCAGGCAGCCAAACACCTCCCCCATGGAAGGAATGGTCTTTAAATTGATTTCCTCATAAGGCGCCGGATAGGCTGAGGTGCATTTTAATAGAATCACATTTTCATTGCCAGCCTCCCTGCAGGTCTTAAGGGCCAGCTCTATGTCCGCAAGATAGGCGATGCCCGTAGACATAAGAATAGGCTTGCCCAAACGGGCAATCTTACGGATAAAGGGAATATCCGTAATCTCGAAACTGGCCACCTTATAAGCGGGCACATTCATTTCTTCCAGAAAGTCAATGCTGGAAAGGTCAAAGGGCGAGGAAAAAAAGATAAGTCCCATATCCTGTGCAATCTTCATCAGCTTTGGCTGCCACTCCCAGGGCGTATACGCAGTCTCATAAAGTTTGTGCAGAGTAGTTCCGTCCCATATGGTGCCCTGGGTGATCTGAAAGCAGGGATCGTCACTGTCAAGGGTGATGGTGTCCGGCGTGTAGGTCTGTATCTTCACCGCATCCGCCCCCGCATCTTTTGCAGCCTTCATAATTTTCACCGCCCGGTCAAAGTCCATAAGATGGTTCGCAGACATTTCTGCAATAACAAACACCGGCGCGTTTTCACTGATCATTCGTTCCCCAATGACAATTTCCTTGTTCATAACGCTACACCTCTCCGTTTTTAAAATCTATTTTCTCATATTTTTTGTCCCCTCGTATCTGCATCCAGTGTTCCGCTGTCATCCGCATAAAGGTCACATCATAGGCGACACCCTCCTTGAGAATATGCCCTTTTTTCTCCTCCACGATTTCACAGCCGCACATTTTATGCAGCTGGATGACTCCCTGGTTTTGGGTAAAGACATCGGAATACACCGCCGTTTTTCCCAGACTGTCAAAGACATAGTCATACATGCTCATCTCAAGGGACAATGCCGTTTTCAGGCTTCTGAGCCTTTTTTCTCCCATGTAATAGGCCCATCCTAGGTTTCCTTCCGGATTTTTGAGTCCCGTCAGATTAATCACTCCCGCTGGAATTTCGTCCACCCGTATGAGCCAATATCTCACATCCTCATTGCTTCGTATAGAGGCCAGCCATTTTCTTTGTCCCTCTAACGTAAGCTTGGGATTTGTATTCATGTATCGGGTAATTTCTTCATCCATGCGCCATCGCATAATATTTTCCAGGTCTTCTTCCTGTATGGGATGCAAGGTCACACTCATTTTTATCCTCCATTTCGAAGCGTTTTGGAACCGTCAGTCCAAAGCCCCTGATTTTTCCAACAGTTCTTTCATACTGGTGATTTCCACAGCCTCCTCCAGGGGAATGGAAATGCCAAACCGCTCCTCAAGCTCTCCGATAATCATGACCTGTGCCAGAGAATCCCATTGCTCCACATCCTCCATCTTTGTGGTTTCTGTGATAGTTCCCGCAGTCACCTTCAAAATTTCCTCTACTAATGAAATAATTTTTTCCTTCATATCGTCTCTTTCTCCATTACATTACTTTATCTGTTTTCCATCATACAATGATATTTGATCTCCGCGATTCTCCAGTCTGTCTGGTTATCAATATCCTGTACCTCCATCTCAGAAACCACCATGGGAAGAATGTTTCCCACCATAAGCTTCCGGTTTCTCCGAAAAGGGGCCGTCCGAAATACATAAAACTGACCTGCGTCATGGTAATGGGGCTCCAGATCCTGAGAACGGCTGTCCAAATATTGGGGATATTCAAATACCAATCGCCCTTCCTTCATAATCATGGCCCGCTGGGGAGGATATGAAAAAGCCACTACAGGAATCAGTGTATCCGCATTGCTGTCCAGAAGCTGGCTGACAGCATCCTTCAGCTTCTTTGCGGTCACAAAGGGAGCCGTTGGATAGATACAGCACGCCAGCTCATACTCCAAGCCTCTCTTTTCGTATTCCGCCAGTACCTCCAACAGCACATCATTGGTAGTAGCATAATCCCCGGAGGTCTTTTCACTCCGGTAGAAAGGCACCTCTGCCCCATACTGTCTGGCTGCCTGTGCAATCTCTTCATCGTCCGTAGACACCATGACCGTGTCAAACAAACCGGACTGCAGTGCTGCCTCCACAGAATAAGCCAATATGGGCTTCCCACAGAATTTTTTGATATTTTTTCGGGGAATCCGCTTGCTGCCGCCCCGGGCCGTAATGATTGCAATTTTCTTCATCGCTGCGCTCCTTGCTTCATTCTTTTCATTTTCATCCGCAAACTATACATCAAAAGTCCAATACTTACAATCACACTGAGCGCCTCTGCCAGTCTCCAATACCACATTCCGTCATACCACACGCGCACCGTTCCCTGAAATCCCTCCGGCAGCAGCACCCGCACGTCGCTGTTTTCCCCTTTGACTGCCGTAAGCATCTCTCCCGTTTCCAGAGCTTTGGCCCTATATCCTTTGTAGTACAACATAGGAAATTCTATATAAGACTCTTTTTCGGCAGTCACATAGGCCATGCAGCTTAGTCCTTCCTTTTCATAGCCCTCCATAGAGCCACCTTCCGAGATCACCGGTTCATGGTAAGTCATATGTTCCACCTCTGCACCAATGGGCAGATATGCCCCGTCCAGCACAGCAGTGCTTCCCATACTCTGAGCAGAATACAGCTTCACAACCTCATTTCTTGTAAGCAAAATGTCATTGACTTGATAGCTCCCAAATACAAAGGATATCAGCCCTATAAACGCCAGTACTGTTTTCCCTGAAAGAACGCCTGCCTTCTCCCGCAAAAACCACACTCCCATAACGCAGGCTGTAAATACGCTTGCTATAGCAGCAATAAAAATCATTCTGCCGGGGAACTGCAGATAGTCGGCCATTGCCGCCGCAAAGCGGCTGCTTTTACTTAATAAATCCCAAGGAAACAAGCAGGTACTCATAAACAAGGCCAGTGCTGTCATTCCAAAGGCAATATCTCCTGCCCTTTTCTCCCTTTTCCAGTATTCCTCCGACAGGCTCCCAGAATTCCTCCGGCGAATCACCAGCCACAAAACCAAACACAACAAGAGAGCTGCTCCCAATCCCACAGCGTCTGCCTGGAGTGTATAAAAAATCTGTGCCGGCAGGAGCCCTCGGCTTTGAATCAACGCATACCCATTGCCGTTGAAATTATACTTGTCAGCTGCCATTAAATCCAAAAAGGGTACAAGATACCACGCATTGACCGCCACAGTGATTCCCGCCGTATTCAAAAGTACTATAAAAGTTCTCCGGCGAAAGGTTTTCCTCCACAAAACCAGACACAACAGCACCGCAAATCCCACCGCCAGCTCACAGCTGGGCATATGGGACTGCATAATACCGGTAAAGCCAATCGCGGGTATCACCCAGTTCCAAAAATATCCTTTCCCCTTTGGGTCCTCCGTAAAAATACGATAAAATCCCCAAGCCAGCAGCGGGAGGAAAATCATGGCCGTATATTCTCCTACCGCAGCACTGTTATAAATATTATACAACCGATAGGGCGCCAATGTATACAGTACACTTCCAAAAATTCCAATATAACGGCTCCGAAAGCATCTCGAGAAACTCGCATAAGCAGTCAACGCTGTAGCCAAATTTACTGCGGCCACAAATATCCTGTAGGCGCTATCCATTGGGAACCCTATAATCCGCAGCAATGCAGGAAGAACCAGCCAAGTGTCTGCGCAAAAAATAGAATTTGCATAACCATGTCCGGCAAGCCACGCGGCTTCAATCCTGACACCCAGCTGCCCCCATTTTATACTGTCCGCCAGTGCCTCGATTCTCATCATGTGGAACATCAGTTCCTCTCCCATTATCGTATAATCCACCAGCAAAGGAAGGGAGGACACCAGCGTGATACCGGGAATTCCAAAGATCACAAGGCGACTCTCTGCGGAAAAAGGCTTTATCCGTTGCCGCCAGGCTGCCAGAAGATAGCCATCCAGAAGCAGGCTGCCCGTAATCACCCAAAAAAGCCATATCCTGCTTCCTCCTTTTTCAGCAATCAACTCTAATCCCTGGACTTCCACATTCTCCGCCACATTTAAAACTGCCCGCAGATTCTCCACTGAGTCCAGCAGATAAAACTGGCACGCACTCTCTCCTGCTCCGGCATACAGCGGTACATTGTTGCACAGCAATGTTTTGTACATCGGATTTTCAGCCTCCACACCGAAGTCCCCCAAACTATCGCCTTCCCCTTCATAATAAAGCTTTAGTGTGTAAACTCCTGCACTCAGCGGAATCCCTTCATCCACAAGCCATTCTGTATCCTGCCCTTCCAAAATCACTCCGCTTTTTCCAAAGAGTCCCGACACTCCAATCAAAAGCATCGCAAGCTCTGCAAACAGCAAAAGCAGTATCTTCCGATTTTTTAAAAATGAAACCTTAACTCGCACTTTTTCGTCTCCTCATAATCCACATTATCCCACAGACGAACAATGCCGCCACCGAGACAGCCTCGCAAAATCTCCATATTATGGATTCCTCCGTCACCAGAGAGAAAGGCACATTCCCAAAAGCCTCTATCTCCGCCTGTCTCACAAAATTCTGGGTAGTCAGGATTTTTCCCAGCAAAAACTGTGTGGTGCCAAAAGAGACGCACGCCACAGCCAAAAGCAAAAGCTTATATGACTTCTCCTCCATCACCTCCGCGAATCTCCCCAGAAGAATGCAGGCCGTCACAATTAATCCCATATCCGCTGCAATTCCCAGCTTAGCAGGCGAATACAATAGAGCAAGAATTATGGAAAACACCATATTTTTGTCCTGAAAAATGTCCCATGGAAACGCATTTAAGCTAAAAAGCATAAGAGCTGCGCTGACACACAGCATTCTTCCTGCAAAACGCCCCTCCGTACTGCCGTAAACGACACGCCTCCACCTTTCCTCGCGCCCTCTCGCAAAAAGAATCCAAAGATAAAAAAGCAGGATCAGTATAACTGCGATTCCAGGTCCCATAGCCCTGGCTTTATACATTCCATTTTCTCCCAGAAGCACACCGTCTCCTCCCCAGGAAAACACAGTAAAATACTGTGCTATATACATTCCTCTGCTGCGTACATCCTGCAGGATCATGGGGCCTACCACAGACACGTCGCGCATTCTTAGGAGCATTGGCACCAGAAACCACGCATTCACCGCCAATACTGCTCCCACAGTCTTTCCCACCACCACAAGTGTCCGGCGTTTTATTGTCTCTCTCCCCATTGCTGCCAGAACAAGCACCGTTACTGCCACTGCCAGAAACAAAAATACAGTGGAGGATACCGCCAAAAGGCTGAAGCTCCAGGTAAGCAATACCCACAGCCGCCCATACTCCAGCGCCGAGCCGGCGCCCCCCTCCCTGTCCTCAGTATAAAGAAGCTTCATCCCCAGAGCCAGCAATGGAAGAAATGTCCAAGCCGCCATTTCCCCCAGGTCCCCGGTCAGATACATCTCACTGCATCGGTAAGGACACCATGTATATAACATTCCGCCCACAACACCAACCTCACGTCTGCCGGTGCATTTTTCAAAACATCTGCAAGCCACCGCAGCCGTCAGCAGATTAAACAGCAGCAAAGTCAGCTTATAGGCCTCTCCCAGCCCCACGCCCAAAAAATGCAGCAGTCCGGGAATCAAATAGAATACATCTGCCTGAAAAGCTGCCGCACTGTATCCATAGTCCATATTTCCCAATGTTCCTACACGGATTGGAAACACTGTACCCAGTCCTTGGCTTATCACTCGGATCCGGCTCAGAGTAGCTTCAAGACAGCTGCCTTCCAGCACATAATCCGTCATAAGCGGTACGGAAGCCACTGCCGCAATCAGCAGGATATACCATTTCATGCCTTTCATTTCTTTCGTTTCTTTGCCTGATTTTTTCATCCTGCTTCTCCTAATGTCTCTCCCCCAAGAATCTCTTTTCCGTTCCCAGAGGTGCTCTTCCCTTGCCAAAGCCCTTTTCTCAAAAATCTTTGTAGAATCATTATCCCAAGAGAAAGCACCGTCACCGCTTCACCAGCTCTCCAGTACCAGGGGCTCACAAACCTGACCGTCAAAGCACCGTCAAATCCCGGCGGAATTTCCACTGTTACCTCCCCGTTTTCTCCGGCATGGCAGCTCAGCTCCTGTCCACTGTTTTCATCGAAAGCCCGATATCCCTTATAATACAGCAAGGCAAAGGAAACTCTCTCCCATACCTCGCCAGGGTTTGTCAGCCTCACCCTTGCGCCCAGTGACAGCTTCTCATAATCCTCTGCCTTCAATTCGCCGCTGCACACCGGATCGTGATACATAAATTTGGAGGCATCAACTCCATAGGGAAGGTACTCCGCACCGGAAATATAGCCTGTTCCCATTCCCTCATTATTGTACACTCGCACCGGTTCAAAGGTATCCATCAGATTCTCAAGCAGATACCCCCCGCTGATGCACAGCAGAAACGTCATCCCACAGAAATAGCACCTTGCCACTGTCCTCGTTCCGTACTCCAGAACATATTTTGCCAGAATCCCCGCCGCCCCGGTAAGACACACATTTGCAATCGTCAAAAAGCGGTTGGGAAATTGAATGCTGGATATCAATGTTGCGGCCCCGTCACCCCATGACTGGATTCTATCCCAAGGAAACAGATTCAAGCTCATCAGCATTGCGGCCAATGAAAATCCAGCCAAAATTTTGGCAAATCCGTTTTCTTCCCTTGTGAATTTTTTTATTTTTCCTGTAAAAAACAAATAGGCTAATCCTGCAAGGGCCAGCACGGGAGCTGTGCCCGGACCAATGGAAGCGCTGTTATACACAGGCTCCGAATCGTTTCCCTGTATAAAATATGTAAACAACAGCTGCGCCGGGAAAAGCCCTCTGTCCTGTATCGTCCTGCCGGATACATGGTGTATCGTAAAGTCTCCCGTTAACATATAATCTGCAAAGGGAACCAAAAACCATGCGCTGATAAGAACACTGTAAATAACCGTTTTTGCCAAAACCAAAAATGTCTGAAACCGGAAAACCCGTTTCCACATGACAATGCACAAGATAATCGTAAACAGTCCCACCATCTCTCCCGTAAGCAGATGTGACTGAACGAGCAAAGAAAATCCGGCAGTCAGCGGTACCCAGCTCCTTTTGTAGCTCTTCTCCCGTATATCCTGCGTAAACACCCGGTAAAATCCATACAAAATAAGCGGCAGTATCATAACACCCAAGCATTCTCCCCAAGAACCTGTACAGTAGGTCTTATAAGTGCGATACACAGAAAGTGTATACAACATACTGCAAAACACACCCACATAGGCTTCCTGAAATATCTTCTTAAAGCAGAAGTAAGCAATCAGCACTGTAGCTATGGTAACTGCCAGCATAAATAAACGGTAACTGGTAGTCACTGTAAAGCCAATCAGCCGAAACAGCGCTGCCAGATACAGTACTGTCTCCCCATAGAAAACAGGGGATGCATACCCATATCCCTGCTGCCATTCCGGCGAAATACGTATGGGGAACTGCCCGTTTAGAATGCCGTCCTTTATGCCCTCCACCCGCATCAGATGATACCCTAAATCTCCTCCTCCCATCATATAATTCAACGTGAGCGGAAGCGATGCAAACAGAATAATCAGTCCCAGGCAGAAAGTCACCGTCTTATTTTTGACAGGAATCCGGTATTCCCTGTCATATTGTACATAGCAGTATACTATATTAACAATGGATATCAGGCAAAGCATAACAAATAACTGTATCCTGTTCCAGTCATTGGTCTGCAGTATGCGAAGCCCTCTTACCGCCAGCATTCCGCTGCCACTATAATAAACATGTACAGTCAAATCCGTGGAATCCCGCAAAAGCCACATATCAAAGTCTGTGTGATCCAGCCCTGAAAAAAGCAGTGTGCCGTTGGTTTTCAGCGTCTGATCACTCAGTCGAAGATCTGTGACCTCACAGCTGTTTTCCATATCTGAATCAGTGGCGTACTGAAGCTGTACACGATAGGTCCCTCTGGGAAGCACAAGTCCTGTAAAATCAACAAGATTTCCACGTTCCTCTTCTGTGCCATACACGGCAATGCCGCCAAGCTCCTGGGAATACGTCCCAAAATTACAGCTTGCCGCATCCAGTCCATATTCATAGACCGCATCCTTTCCAAACAACCCCCAGATTCCCAGCATAACCAGGACTGCCTCTATGACTATCAGAATCCGGAATTTTTTCCTGCTGAAAAGGTGCAGGCTTCGTATTTTCGCATAATTGCTCATTTCTTTCATGCGTTATTTTCTTTCTCCACATAATATGCCCTTTTTGCCTCGGAAGGCAGCTGCGTCTCATAGACCCGCCAGGCGTTCTCTTTGGAATCGTCCCCTGAAATTTCCCGATAGCCCAGCCTGGGATACAACTGTGCTACCGGCCTGTTTTTCGCAGTTGGAATATAAATGCCCCTGAGCCGGTTCCAGCCTGAAGCAAAAAGCTCCTGCTCCACATCCTCTATGATGGCATCCTCAAGGTTTCTGCCCATCACCCT
Organism: Candidatus Acetatifactor stercoripullorum; assembly: GCF_944382095.1. Classification (NCBI taxonomy): domain Bacteria; kingdom Bacillati; phylum Bacillota; class Clostridia; order Lachnospirales; family Lachnospiraceae; genus Acetatifactor; species Candidatus Acetatifactor stercoripullorum. The sequence goes on along the minus strand of NZ_CALWMU010000004.1, from coordinate 32,198 downwards.
GCAGCTCATCACAAAATCTGTGACCACCGGTACCTCCTCCGAGGTATCCACAATGATCGCCGACACGATTCCATTATCTCCAAAGCAGTCTCTGACCTGATAGAGATAAATCCGTTTTCGGGAATCTTTTAACATCTCTCCAAGCTGTTGCAGGCCGTATCTATTGGTGGTCAAATTAAACTGGTTTGTTTTATTGAAAAGCTGCGTCAATCTCTCCAGGTTCTCATGAGGGTCCACTCTGGTCATCACCATCTTTAGCTGCTTTAAATACCCTTCAAAGCTTGCAGCCTGCTCCCTCATCAGGCTGCGTTTCGCATTTTCCGCATACTGCCTTGTTTTATGCAGGTCTTCCATGGTGACCACAGGCTTTTCAAAATATTCCCTGTAAATCGCTGTCATCGCAGAAGCAAGCTCCTCCGGCCTTTGGGGAAAATCCGGCACCACCACCTCCGGAAGCATCTCCTGCACCAGCCTCCTCTCTGCGGGATTGTCGTCCCAAAACACAAAGGAATCCAGCCCCAGATTCAACTCCTGTGCAATTTCCTGCAGATTTTCATGCTTGGGACGCCAATTAATCCGCTTTGCCGCAAAGGAATCCGATCTGAGCACCATATGAGAATGCCCGGCCAAAATGCGCTCTGCGTCCTCTTCATTATTTTTGGATACCAGCACAAGCAAAACCCCTTGCTTTTGCATTTGGAGAATCACCCGCTGCAGGTTTTTGTAAGCCAGCCCGCTGTGGTCGTCAGACAAAAGAATCGGCGTATGCTCCGCCTCCCCGGCCAGTCCTCCCCATAACGTATTGTCCAAATCCAACGCCAACACCTTTTTAGGCGTTCTCCTCTCCACGCGCAGCTTTTCCAATATAAGACTGCAGAGTCTCTCCTGGGCACCGGCAGTTAAGGGAAGCTTTCCCAAATACCACATTTTCCACGAAAAAGCATTTTCTTCTCCCATCACTTCTATCATGTGCCGATAAGGGAATATGCGTACATTGTCACAACGCTTTACAAGTTCCTCCAGATGTGTTTGCCACACCTGCTCCAGCGCCTGCTTTCTTCCCGGATCAAACAAAACCTCAGTCTCTGCGCACCATAAATAAACATCAGAAATATAGTATATCATCCCTGAGTCCATAGCCGCCGAAAAACTGGAAAACCAATTTCTCACAAGGACATTTGCCTCCTCAATATTCAGTCTGTGCTCCACAAGCTCCGCCAAATCCAAAATGAGGAAGGTCACCGCCGGATCATAGACATAATAAGAGGATTGTGGATTCATCAAAATACCCAGCTCATTTCCATATCCCTCCGCCTCATATACAGGAACCTTGCTCTGCAGCATACGGATTACAAAATTCATGTTTACATTAGAGAGAATCGCTATTTTCTGCTCTTCCATACCTTACCCTTTCATCGAACTTTCCTGCCTCTGATTACAAACACTGCGATTCCAAGGACAGCAGCCGCACTGGCCGCCTCCGCCAGATGCCAATACCACATTCCGGTATAGCTGCATTGTATATTTCCGGAAAAATGGTCCGGCAGCAAAACCCTTACATCAGCGTTATCTCCCTTGACAACTTGAAGGCTCTCTCCCGTATCTGTATTCACTCCATGGTAGCCCTTATAATAAAGCAGGGGAAACTCCACATAATGCTCTCCCGCTCCATCCGTCTCTACATAGGCGTTTACCTGAAGATTCCTTTTTTCATAAAAAGACATCTCCGTGCCCTGAGAGAGCACCGGCTCATGATAGGTCATATGCTCCGCCTGGGCATCCAGAGGAAGATACTCTGCACCCAGAATGGGGGAGTGTCCCATGTTTTGCGCAGAATCAAGCCGGAGAATGGAAGCTCTGGTGTTTAAAATATCATCCACCTGGTACATGGAAAACAAAACACAGACAACTCCCAGCCCCGCCAAAATGCCCCTGGCTGTGCTGGGCCTGAATTTCCCTTTTCCCTCTAAAAGCCAGGACCCTGCCGCACAGGACACAAAAACCATGCACAGGGTGACAATCACCATCAGTCTGGTGGGAAACTGCAGAGAGCCTGTCAAGGCTGCCGCTATAGAGCCTGCGCTGCTTAGCTTATCCCAAGGGAAATAGCTGGTGCTCATATACAGTGCAATACAGCCCAGCAAAAATGCTGTATCTGCCGTTTTTTTCCGGGTTTTGTCCCTATCCTCCCAAAATCCTTTGCGAAACCGCAGCCACAGCCATAAAAGTGTTCCGGCAAGCAATGCCGCTCCCATTGTAATGGGCTCTGCGTCCAACATGCCGTTCTCCGCAAATCGAGAAGAACTACCGCCCGCCTGCAGTGTGTAAAATGGATGGGCCAGTGTAATTCCCCTGCTTTGTATCAGCACATTGGCATTGTTTCCAAAATAATAACTGTCCGCTGTCATCAAATCTACAAAGGGAACCAAAAACCAGGCGTTCAAAAGAGCCGTAGCCGCAGCCATTTTAAGAAGAACCAAAAAGGTCTGCCTGCGAAACACCTTTTTCCACATAAGCAGGCACAGCAGTATAGCAAAGCCTCCGGCCATCTCACAGGTCAGTGCATGAGATTGTATAATGCCCGAAAACCCAAGCGTGGGAATCAGCCAGCTCCTCTTGTAGCTCTTCTCCTTCGTATCTGCGGAAAAAATTCGGTAAAAACCCCATGCAAGCAGAGGAAGAAAAATCATTGCCGTATACTCTCCCACCGAAGCTCTGTTGTAAATATTGTAAAGGCGATAGGGAGACAGGGTATAGAGCATGCAGCCAAGAAGTCCAATTTCCGCGCTTTGAAAGCACCTTTTAAAAGCAGTATAGGCAATAAGCGCCGTAGCCAGATTCACAGCCGTCACATAGCACTGGTAGCTTATAGTAAGCGGAAAGCCGGCCATCCGCAGTATAGCAGGAAACAACAAAAAGGTATCGCAATAGAAAATGGAATTGGCATACCCATGCCCGGCAAGCCACATAGGTTCTATTCTGGAAAAAGGCATTCCCGAAAGCAGAGCCTGTGCCAATGCCTCAATACGCCCCAAATGGAAGATCAAATCGGCTCCAAAAAAGAGATAGTCCACCATCAGAGGAATACTGGAAACAACCACCGTTGCGGATATTCCCCAAAATATCAGCTGCTGCCTGGCCGGAAATGGGCTCTTTCGGTGTAGTAAAAGAAGAACTGCCCCGGCATTCACCAGGAGGCTGAAAAACAGTACTGTGATCACCCACATGAAAACCGCCTGCCCGCCGTTTTCAATCTCCACCCCCTTCACCTCCAGGGTCTGGCCGTTATTTTCCACATAGACACATAAATGAGCCACGCTGTCTAAAAGATAAAATTGACATTGTGCCATGCCAGCACCAGCATAGAGAGTCACCGGATTGCTTTTCAGCGCAGAGAGGTTTTCTTCCTCCACCCTTACACCGAAGCCCCCCTGGATATCCTCTTGGGTATCATAGTAAATCCGGGCCGTGTACACTCCGGGAGAGAGGGATATCCCTTCTGCAAGCAGCCTGTCCGTTTCCTCCGTTCCTGCCACAATGCCGGTTTTCCCAAAAAGCATTATAATTCCTGCAAAAAGCAGAAAAAGCTCTATGCACAAAAGGATTCTGCACTTTTTATTTTTAAGAAATTCAGACTTTCTCAACACTTTTACCTCTCCTCATTCTGCCCTTGGCAGCCATAAATACCAGAAAGGCCAAGGCTGACAGGGATATCCCCTCAGCGACCCGCCAAAGCCATGGTATCCCCGTGATGACCTGTAAGGGAAGAGCCGCCCATTCCTCTGTTCTTTCCAGCCACAAGGGCTGTGCGGAAAGCAGGATTTCCCCCGTGAGAAACTGTGTGGTCAAAAAGGCCGTGCTTATGGTAATGCCCAGGCATATCCTGTACCATCCCTCCTCCCGCTCCAGATAAAGGGTCTGACAGGAGAGAAGAATGAATACCGCACAAGCCCCAATTCCCCACTTTGCCGGGCTCTGCATCCATCCAAGGAAAAGAGAAAAAAGCAGATTCTTATTCTGCAAAAGCTCCCAGGGAAAGCTGCTTGTGCTAAGGTATGCCAGCACAAGCCCCAAAACAGCCAGTCGCTTGCACAACGGCTTCTTTTCCTTTTGTGCATAGCGGCCGGTAAAAAGACTCCACAGGAAAAACAGCACGCAGGCCGTAACCGCAAATCCCATCCCCAGACTCTGTGTACCCGCCATTCCATTTTCCCAAAAATTCTCCGATGTTCCCGCTCCAAAAAAGGTCATCAGATAGACCGCCCAGGATAAACCGCCGGAGCGGACATCCTGAAGAATCAAATTTCCCAAAAGCTCTGTATTCTTATACACAAAATATAAAAGGGGAATCAAAAGCCAAGCCCCTAAAAGTCCTGTGGCAAGCACTGTTTTTCCCACCGTCAATCGGACATCTTTGGAAAGCGCCCTTTTCCCCAGAAGAAAAAGCCAAAGCACGCACATCCCTGCAGCAATCACAAACACTGTCATGGAAGCGGATAAAATCAGCAGCAAGGCAGCCGTAAGAAGCACCCAGGTTCTGCCAACGCCCTTTTGTTTGTCCTCACCTGCATACAGCCTTACAAGTCCCAAAAGCAAAAGAGGAAGAAAGCACCAGGCTGCAGCCTCCCCCGCCTGCGCCGCCACATACAGGCTGCTCAAGCGATAAGGACACCAGGTAAACAGCAGGCTTCCCACAAGCCCCATATCCTGTCTATGGAAGCATTTTTCAAAGCAGAGGAAGGAGCAGACCGCCGTCGCTATATTCACGGCCCATAGGTAAAGCTTATACGCTGCCTGCAGGCTTAAACCCATGCGGTGCAGTACTCCAGGGACAATTAAAAACACATCTGCCTCAAAGGCCGCTGCCCCACAGCCGTAATCTGACAAGGCAGCCGGCTGAATACGCACAGGAAAGCTCTTTGTGAGTCCTTGGCTGATTAATTCAATTCTGGTCAACACATTCTGCAGGTTTCCCCCCTCCAAAAGGTAATCTGTCAAAAGGGGGACTGATGCCGTCATCACAATCAGCGTCAGAAAAATCACATTTCTTCCATTTCGATTCCAGAAATTTTTTAGCCTTCCAGACACTGCGGCACCTCCTCACGCTTTTTCTTTTTGTCGTAAAGACCGGATATCCCCATAGAAAGCAGAGTTATCAGACTTATGATCTCCCCAAGCCTCCAATACCAGGGGCTTTCAAAGGAAACCGTCACTTCTCCCTCAAATCCTGCCGGAAGCTCCACAGTCACCTGAAAATTATCCCCGGCATAACAAGGAAGTTCTTCCCTGGTTTCTGCTGCATAAGCATGATACCCTTTATAATACAAAAGGGAAAAGGTCACCTGCGCCGGTTCCTCCTGTTCGTTGGAAAGCCAGGCTTCGGCTCCAAGCTCTTTTCTCTGATACTCCAGACAAGTCACATTCTCCGGACACTCAGGTTCATGATACCAGTATCTGGAAGCGTCCGCACCATAGGGCAGATACTCCGCTCCTGCAATATAACCAGTTCCCAGTCCGCCCTCGCTGTTGCAGGCCCGAAACACATCCACCCGGCTCAAAATGTCATTTAAAAGGAAAATGCTGCTGATTCCCAGAAGAAACACCATTCCTCCTATATACAGGGAAAGCTGGATCCTCCTTTTATTCAAAAGCTGCCATTTTGCCACAACTCCCGCCACCGTCACAAGACACACATTTGCAACCGTCAGGAAACGGTTGGGAAACTGTATGCTGGACACCAGCACCGCTGGGATGCTGCCAAGCTTCTGTATATCGTCCCAGGGAAACAGCCTCAGGCTAAAAAGCATGGCCAGCAGAGAAAAGCCTGCCGCCACCTTGCCCAGCGCAAGCTCCTTGTCTGACAGTACATTGCCCCTTTTGTTGAGAAGCAAAAGGCCGAAAACCAAAAGGGCCGCGATCAGAGAAATACCCACCCCCATAGGCTGCGTATCCGCCATACCGCTGTCAGCAAAATATACAGTAGAGCCTCCTCTGAAAAAGGTAAACAGCAAATGGGCCAGATACAGACCCCTGTCTTGTATAGTCCGCTCCGAGACATGCTGAATTACAAAGTCTCCGGTGAGCATATAATCCATAAAAGGCACTAGAAACCATGCGCTGAGCAATGCACTGTACACAACCGTCTTTGCGAGCACAAGGAAGGTCTTTTTGCGAAACACCCTTTTCCAGAACAAAATGCAAAGAAGAATGGTAAAAAAGCCTGCCATTTCCCCTGTGAGAAGGTGCGACTGGATTAACAGGGTAAACCCCACAGTAAGCGGTATCCAGCTTTTTTGACAGCCCTCCTCTTCCTCCCTGGAAAACACACGATAAAAGCCATAGACCAGAAGCGGCAGCGCCATAATTCCCAGCGTTTCCCCCCAGGAGCCGCACAGATAGGTTTTATAGATCCTATACACGGAAAGGGAATACAGCATGCTGCAAAATACGCCTATATTAGGGTTTTGAAACATTTTCCCAAAACAGAAATATGCGATTAACACCGTTGCCACCGTGACCAAAAGCAGATACAGACGGTAGCTGGTAACAATACTGAAGCCGATCAGCCGAAACAAAGCCGCCGGATACAGCAGCGTTTCCCCATAGAAGATAGGCGAGGCGTATCCATAGCCCTGAATCCAGTTGGGCGAAATACGAATAGGAAACTGCCCGGACAACAGGCCGTCCTTGATTCCCTCCACCCGCATCAAATGATAAATCAGGTCTCCTGCTCCCGGCATGCCATCCACCATCAGGGGCAGCGACGAAAACAAAACGATCACTCCCAGGAGAAAAGCCCTGCTCTTTTTTTCCGGAGGCACTCTGTAGGCTTTATCATAGCAGACATAAACCCAGCATACATTAAACAGCGTAATAAAGCAAAACAGGACAAACAGGCCAATCCGGTTCCAGGCGTTTGTCTGATATATGGTCAGCCCCTGCACCGCCAGCATTCCCTCTCCCCCATATTGAACCTGTACCGTCAGATGGGCACTGTCCTGCAAGAGCCACATGTCAAAGTCGGTTTGCGTAAGCCCCGCAAAAAGTCCCGTTCCGTTGGTCCGCAGATTTTTAGCCGGAATGCTGCTGTCTATAACGCTGCAGGAATTTACCATATTAGTGTCTGTGGCATACTTAAGCTGTACCCTGTAGGTTCCCTTGGGCAGTGAGATATTCTGAATTTCCACCGTCTCCCCATTTTCCTGTCCTTCCAGGTAGATACCCTCGTAAGACTCTACCCAGACTCTTGTACTGCTTATCATGCTCTCCGCGCCGTATTCATACACAGCATCCTTTCCAAACAGCCCCAAAGCAGCTGCAAAAAGAAAAAGCAGCTCCGCCAGCAAAAGTATGCGGAAATATTTATTTTCTGCTATGTGCAGCGATCTGATACGCGCCCAAAAGCTCATGATTTTCCTCCAAAAATTATCTGCCACATTTGCTGCGAAGCCTGCGAATTACCTGCTTGAGCCTGTAATACGCAAAAAAGGCAGCCGCCGATTTTCCCTGCAGGGCAATCAGCTCCTGCTCCTCTTTCCCCGTCAGGCTTCGGTAATAAGGATTTTTCTCAAATTCCGGAAAACGCTCCAAAACTCCCGCCCGCAGCTCCTTTACAAAGGACAGGCGTGGCTTTCTCACACCGGACAGATAAGAAAACAGGGTAATGGCGTAATAAAGCTCTGTAAAACGATATTCTATCTCCAGCCCATAGGTATCAAGCATACCTCTTTTTTTGCATTCGTCGTAGAAAAGAGCAGCCGCTTTCATACGATCCCTGCACTTTTCCTCTGTGATATGGTGCACCGTGGAAACCGAATGCTGGTAATAATAGTAGAGAGGCTCCTCCACCTTCTCAAAATGGGTAAAATACAGACTCCACAGCGGGCCTGCACAATTATCCTCGTAAAATATCCCCTCCGGGAAGCACAGTCCATGCTCCTTGATGACACTATGTCGGTATATCTTGATCACCATGCTGCCGCTGCGAAGCAGAAGCTTTTTGTGCTTTTCCACATCCAGCACGCCTGTCTGATCGGCAGTGTTGTTGCAGATTACCCTTCCCGGCTCCATAGTATGGTTTTCTACCAGGCTGTAATTGCAGCCCACCATATCCGCGCCGGTCTCCTGCCCTCTTTTCAGCAGCTTCTCATAACAGTCAGGAGCCACCCAGTCATCGCTGTCCACAAATCCGATCCATTCTCCCGCCGCTTGGGCAAGCCCCGTGTTCTTTGCGCCACCCTGACGTTTATTGGTCTCATGGAAGAGTGCCTTCACCCGCCCCGGGAAGCGTCTTTCATACTCCCGCAGAATCTCCGGCGAACGATCCTTTGAGGCATCGTCCACGGCTATGATCTCGTAGTCCTCTATGGTCTGCTTCAGCAGAGAGTCCATACAATATTCCAGCTTTCCCTCCGCCGCCATATTATAAACCGGCACAATGATACTCAGCTTCATTCTCTCTTAAACCTTTCAGCGCTTCCTTCTTTTTCCATGCGGACCTTGCCGTTTTCCACCCGGTATACAATATCGCATTTCTCGATGGTCTGCAGCCTGTGCGCTATAATAATCAGCGTTTTTCTGCCATGCAGACGGTTGATGGACTCCATAATGGCCGCCTCTGTGTCATTGTCTAAGGCAGAAGTAGCCTCGTCCAGTATCAGCACCTCCGGATTGTTATACAGGGCTCTGGCAATGCCGATTCTCTGCCGCTGTCCCCCGGACAGGCGGATGCCTCTCTCGCCAATGCCCGTGTCCAGTCCCTCCGGCAGCGTTTTTACAAACTCATCCAGCTGGGCTTCTCTTAAAACCTCCCAAACCCTGGTTTCATCAATCCGTTCCTCAGGTACTCCAAAGGCTACGTTTTTCCGTATGGTATCATCCAGCATAAAGATCATCTGGGGAATGTAACCTACATTTTTCAGCCACTTACGGTAATGGGTCTTCACATCCTGTCCGTCCGCCAGAATGCTTCCCTCCTGTACCTCCAGCAGGCCAAGCAGAATGTCCACCACAGTGCTTTTCCCCGCTCCGGAGGTTCCCACAATGCCGACAGAGGCTCCCACAGGAATGGTCATACTGGCATGGTCAAAAATCAGCTTGTCCGTGTTGGGATAGGCATAGGTAATATTTTTGAGCTCGATGGCATGCTTCACGGGAAGCTTCTCCTCCTCATCGGTGGCAAAGGACAAATCCACCTTTTCCCCGTTGATCTCGTCCTGCAGGTTATCGCTGACTCCCATAAAAAAGGGCTCAAAATAGGCAATGGAGTTGATCTGGTTATTGATGCGGTTCACACAGGGCAGCAAAACAAAGGCCGCCGCTGCCAGAGTACTGAATACATCCAGCATATTCTCAGCGGGCGCTCCAGAAGCCACCAGGTAAATCATATAACCCACCATAGACGCCACGCAGGCCGTCTCTATCAAAAGCTTGGGAATATTATTGTAGAGGCTGTATTTCTGCACTGCATCCACATACCCCTTTCCACATTTGCGGTACTCCGCTACGAAATACTGCTCCTTGCAGGAAATCTTTACCTCTTTTATACCCTGTACCGTCTGGGAAATCCACTTAAAGAGGCTGCTGTAATAATCCTGGTTATCCTTTCCCGCTTTGTACATAATAGGCTTTAGCACCTTTTTGATCACCAGCATCAGAGCCACCAGCACCACAGCCATAAGCACCGTCATGGTGCCGTTGGCGGCAAAGCAATAGCAGATGATAAACAGGGAAACCACCCCGTCCGAAAGCATCTGCAAAAGAGCCAGAATCAGCGCATACATATTGTTCACATCTGAGGTGATGCTCCGCTGCACCACCGCCGTATCCGCATTTAAGTAAAACTCATAGCCCCGTCTCAAATAATTGCGCATCATGCGCTCCGAGGTGCGGAACTGATTGGTGTACACAAAGGAAAAGGTCAGCTTCTGCTGAACGAACAGAAATAAATTCTTCACCACAAAGGTAAGAATCAAAACCGCCATCACCGTGATGGAAAAGGTTTGGTAATCCGCTATCCCCGACAGCTCATACAGCGTTTTCGTGAGTCCGTTTTTTTCAATGGACTCCGGGTCGATCACCACATTTACCACCTGAACCAAAAGACCCACGCCAGCCGTCTGCAAAAAAGCGCCGATTATCATCAAGACGATCAGCCCTGCCATAATAGTCTTCTGCCTTCTGTCCAGCAAAACATTCAGCTTTTTTAAGATTTGTAGCATATTATCTCCTTCATTCCCGGCCTTCCAAAGGACCTGGGTTAAATCTGCTCATTCTGTCTGTGAATGGCTGGTTCCTCATAGGCATCCATAAAATCCTCCCCCAGACGCACCACCTCATCTGCAAAAGCTATAGCCTTGATTTCCGTAAGCACTGCCACCGCCTTTTTGAAGCGCAGTCTTGGGAAAAAATTCAGCACCTCCATAGGCACCTTTGCATCAAACTGAGGATACTGTGGAAAAAGCCGTCTGTAATCCAGCTCATCTCTGGGATGCGGCTTTAAGAATACCGTGCCCTCCTTCTTGTACCGGTCTGTGATATCCCTGAAAATCCTCTCCCGGACGGGAAGGCTGCACAATGGGTCTGTCAGCACCAGGATTTTATCTCCAATTCTGCTGCTTTCCTCTATCTGCTTTTCAAGTCCCTCCTTATCCCGGATAAAGGCCTTTAGAATCATTTCCCGGTCCGGAGCATCCAGCCTGTCAGCCAGCTCCTGTCTGGGCTTTTCTATATACCGGGGACAGGGATATTTTATGGCGGAAATATCATTGACCTCCATATCCAGACAATATTTTCCGTAACCGTTCTGTACAAAAATCAGGTTCAGCCTTCTGGACAAAAAGGCCTTCAGGCCAAAATGCCCCCTGTTGTCATACCTGGCCGCGTCAAAATTTTTCAGGCAGTTAAGCCCATCCTCCAAGGCATGGTAATAAATTTTCTTCTGATTCAGATAATAGCCTATCGGGTCGGAATCGCAGTACACATAAATGTCCTTATATTTACGAAAATCCACCGGAATGTATGGCTCCTCCAGTCTGGCATAAAGTCTGGTAAACCGTATCCGGTTGATGAGATTTTGAAGAAAGTTTCCGCTGTCCTTTCGGAATCTGGCAAGCTGTGGAAAAAAGTCCTCTCTTTTTTCGTCAAATTCCACAACGCCGGCAAAGAGCCCCGTGCCTTCCACCCGGCTTTTCAGCTCCTCAAAATCATTGGACATTTTTGAGAGCACAAGCACAGCTTGTCCCCGCATTTCCTTCGGCAGATTCAGCTCCTTCAAAAAGGTCACATATACATGATAGTAGGTATGGCAAACGTAAATCCTGTCATTCATGGAAAAATTCTCCTGCATTCCCTTCATTCTAGCACAACTTAGGCTGGTAGTAAAATACATCTCCCATTTTTCAAAAATTCTTAAGGGATCCGGTACAGCCAGATTCCCCAGAAGGAGGTCTCTGTCTCATAATATCCCATACTTTCAAGCCCCATACGCTCAGCATCCACTATCTCCCCTCCGGAAAACAGGTATTCGCACCCAAGGGCCTTTAATGCCTCCATATCAAAGTCCAGATTTTCATAGACCACACCGGAGCCCTTTTCCAGATTCCAGTAGGTTCCCGTTACGCTGTTAAACAGATAGCAGCGGCTTCCCCACTCATCAAAATAAAGCCGCGCCCCTTCATTTTTTCTAAGCTCCTCAGCGATAACCTGCCGAAAGCGGTGCTTATACTCCAGAGGATAATTGTTGGAATAACCGTCTGCCGTGTAAAAGCCGTGCATCAGAGAGGGCGCAGGGCTCACGCCAAGATGTGCCACGCGATATTCTTCCATATTCCTTCCTATGGCATCCTCCAGCTGCTGCATCAAATCCTCCGCATAATAGCTCTCCCATGTAACATATCCGGTTACCCCGGAGCCGTTGTTTATCTGATTTACATTCCTGTAAAAAGACGAATTTATCTTCACAGGCTGAAACATGGGAAGCAGAATAAGAGCTGCCACAGCCAGTCTGAGAAAGGTTTTATTTTTGCCCGTCAAAGGCCTTAAGGCCAAAGCCAGCTCCAAAAGCCAGCAGGAAGGATACAGCCAGTAATATCTCTCCAGCTGAAAATAGCGTAAAAAACCGCTCAGGCTGTTTTTGAAGTCTGCAACAGGCTGGGATTTGCACACACCGTAAAGAAGAGCAACTGCTCCCAGGGCCATCAGCCCCGCCACAGCCTGCAGAAACTGCCTCTTTTTCTCTCTGTCCATACGTCTATAACAGATGCCGTTCCATAAAAGGAGAACGCACAGGGGAATCAGCATATATTTGTGGTAGGAGGGCGCATGCTGGGCACTGTTTAAAAAGACCTCCTTTACCGTTTCCCAAAAAGGCTGTCCATAGTTGACCAATTCCTCCCTGTGGCTGACATACTCCGCCTCCCCCACAAGCAGCTGGACAAAAAGGCTCCAGTTCACTGCAAGATAAATACACAAAAGCAGGGCAAAGCCTCCGTACACCCAATAATTATGCTTTTTCTTTAATATCATCCACACAAGCCGCAGCGCCCAGAGACTTAACACCACATAGCCTATAAGCACCAGATGGGTGGTAAGCCCAAACAAAAGCACCAGAAGCAGGGCCGTTATCAAATGCTTCCTCTTTTCCAGACACATCCAGGCAAAAAAGAGCATGGGAACTCCCAGAATAGACAAGCCGTAGACAGGCTGTATGGGCAGCATGCAGAAAAAAGCTCCCAGCACAAAGGACAAAATGCTGCTGCCCGTCAGCTCCCTTGTACAAAAATACATCCCGAAAAAGCCTGCAGCCCACACTACTGCGTATTGCACAACAAAAGCGGTAAAGGTGTTAAAATAGCGGTATAAGGGAATAAACAGCACTGCAGAGGGCTGCATGCCGCTTTTGTTGATCCCGCCCAAAAGCTCCGGGAAAATCTCATCCCCCGTCCACATGTGCCGGGCATTGAGCACATAGGTAAGCAAGGTCTCATCCAGCTGGTCGTGTATCTCAAATACACTTCCCTCCCCCAAAATAAGATACGGCAGAAATGTAATCGCCAAAAGAAGAAAGCCAAAAAGCCACAGCGGAAGATTATCCAGAAAGGCACACGCCTGATTTACTTTTTTCCAAACACCAATCGCTTTATCTCTCATATTCCGTCTTTTATAAATAAAGTCCTCCCTGTAAAAGTACCCTGAAATAATCTATACCGCAAATCAAATGCAGACCGTATGCTCCCCACTGCACCCACAGCTTCCAGGGCTTTAGATTACGGGCAAGAGTACTTTTCATAAGAAGGAGTCCACTAGTCACAAACAAAAAGAAAAGTCCATACATATATCCCCATGCAAAATTCAAATGTGCCATGCGATAGCCCTTTTCATACAAAAAAGCCAGTGTCAGAAAACCCATTCCGTACAAAAGCCAGGCAAACAACAGATTTTTCTCCTGTGCAAGCCGCCTTCTGTGAAACCAACTCACAAGCACCGGAAACAACAGATTACTGGCCACAGCCAGTGGAATATTAGAGCAGGCCTGGGACCAGGCGGTGAAAAAACCGACGCCAATCCCTTTTTCCTCAAGAACCGTCCCCGTAAAAACATCGCTGTACTGATACAGCAATACCCCAAAAGTTGGCAGGAAATAAATTCCCAGTTGGAAAAAGGCCTTCACTCCCCGAAAGCGTCCCGCTGCCAGCCTTACCAGCATTACACTCCCCGCAGAAGCTACGAGTATCAACGTAAAGCTGGGCTTAGTCAAAGTAGCCAAAAAAAGAAAAACCGAAAACAACCCGTAGTCTCGATTGACCCAACGGTTTTTGCCTTCATATTCCCTCAGGCAAAAACAGCAGAGAAAAAAAGCCGCCACTGCAAATGGTCTTGCCGCCAGATAAGTGGCATTGTGATAGGGATTAGGAGAAAAAACTCCTTTATAGCGATATAGGTATCCTTCTCCCATCTCCTGATAATTTCCCAGGTAGGTCAAGGGATACAGCATGGAAACCAAAAGCAGCGTAACGGCTATTGCCGTAGCTGCAGCTCCCCGCTTCCAGTCCTGTCCTCCCCTCACCTTCAGTGCACTGTCGGCAAACCATTTCAAGGAAAGCAGTGTCAGCCCGTTAAAAAATGTCACAGTTACTGCCATGGCATGCTCCGGCGTAGTAAAACGAGCCAAAATACCGGCAACCCAGAACATCACAGGATAGGGAAAGGAAAAGCCGGAGTCTATCCCCTGTATCTCTACAATGTACGCCCCCATGTCCGATGGATACCTTCCGCCATAGGCCACCGTCTGCCGGTGAAACAGAAACAATGTCACAAGCAGGTAGAAAAGAAACACCACCCCGAATACCAGAATATTAATTTTGTCCGCTCTCTTTCTGTTTCCCATACCATCCTCACCTAAAAATGCACAATGATATAATCTCCCATGTCCACTACCGAGCCCTCCGCCGGAAACTCAGGCAGCGTCAGAGAGTATTCCTCCGCAGCAGCGTAATCCCCGTCTAAGAGGGGCACAAGCTCATGGCCGTGCATGGCGGCAAAGCGCACCAGCTCCTCATCACTGTCAAAGGCATATCTGCCCCAGTCGATCACAGACAAGGAAGGGGTCTGGGCCACCCACACACCGTAATCCCGGTAAAACTTTTCCAAAAGATGCTCGTCCACCAGGGAGGTAATCCGAAGCATTTGATAGAAGGTTTCCGAGTTATACTCCACGTAGGCATCCGCAATAATGCTTTTGGGAATCTCATAGGTGCCCGTAAATACCACCGGCTTAGAGGTATCAAAGTCCTTCTCCAGAACATAGACCACCTGATTCATGGTGTTTTTGGCGTCCTCATACTTCAGGTAATCCACATAAAACCACCGGTTCATATCCGCGCACTGGTTCCAGAGAATCACACAAAGTAAAGCCGTGATTACAGCCCTCGGCGCTTTCTTTAAAAAGAGCTTCCGGGCCGCGTACACAAGCACCAAAGCGCCGTATCCGCAGATCACAGGCAAAAACTGAGCCGCCCGGTACAGTGTGGCCTTTCCCTCTACAAATGCAAGCAAAAAAGCTGCCAGAAAAGCCCCTGCGCACAAAAGGAAAATCCACGGGTCCCTCTTTCGTATGCTCCGGTAAAGGCTGAAGCTGACAATCACCGCCGATGCAAGCACAAATATCTTAATTGGGTAGTAGGCCAGAGCGAACACCCCATACATGACAAACATCCGCTTTAACACCATGGCAAACTCGCCAAGCGCTCCCGGCGCAAGCATCCAGGAAAGCATCTCCCCTATGGAACGCTGCACAGCCTCCTCTTTCAGGTATTCCAGCCCAAAGACCGCCGTCACACCCGCAATCATAAGGCTTCTTAACACAATGGCCAAAACTGCGGCTGCCGCCCCAATCCCTAGTGCAGGCAGTATTTTTCTTTGAAGGCTTGCAAAGCGCTCCGACAAAAGAAAAAGACACAGCCCCAAAAGCCATACTGTCATAAAGGATTCATAGCAGCCCAGGGCAGCCCACAAAAACAGCACAGAGCCTGCAAAAGGCCCAATACATTTCCCACGCTTTAAGCCCTCTCTGAAAAAGCACAGGCTGACGCCACAAAACAGATATCCCAGCGCAACCCCATTGTGGAGATAATAAGTAAACACCTCACTTAAGAGGGGGCAGGACACAAACAGACAGGCGAACATGATATATCCAAGCTTTGGTACCGTCTCTCCCAGAATGCTGTAAAACAAAGCGCACCATACCGTCACTGCGGCCATGAGGATCAACACCGCCGCCAAGTCTGTGAGGAAGGGGGCATAATCCCCGATATCCAGCACCTGATTCAATAAAAACAGCACCCATCTGCCCACGATGGCTGAAAGCCCCTCCTCAAAATAATAGGCATAGGGCGTATCGTCTATACCTACGGCAGAATGGGTTACCAGATAGCCATAGGAAAAAAGCGCCGAAAAGCCAAGGAACAGCAGATACACTTTGTTTTTATAAAATTCCTGGATATAGATAAGCCACTTTTTCATGCAAAAATACCTCCGCCGCCTTTCAGGAAAGCCCCGTCTTGGGAATCAGACGATAAATCACAAAATCATAATACATATAGTGAAAGCTTAAGGCCTCCTCATAGTCGTACCGCTCCGCCATCTGATCGGGCTCATTCCCCGCAAAGCAGATATACCAGAGATTCCCCTGAATGCTTTCCAGCTGGCTAAAATCCGTCAGCGCCTCTGTATTGGCAAAGGGAAGGCTGTAGAGCTTATAGCCATAAAGAAAATACTGAAGCTGCGGATGGTACACATTCAGAAAAATAGTATGGGTATAAGGCCCGATGAAGGCGTCCTTTTCCGTGACCTCCTGCGCAACAAACTCCTCATAGACTGCAAGCCCATTGTCATATTCCAAAGAAAGCTCACTTCGATACTGCAGCACAAAGCACAAAAGGGCAGGCACCAGAATACAGACCCTTCGTATGGGGAATTTTCTGACAGCGCCAATATCGTCCTGGGCACAGGCCCGGCTCATTCCCACTGCATAAAACAGCATGAGAAATCCAAAGCCCGGAAAAGCATACCGCCCCAGAAAACAGTTATTGATAAAAACAGAAATCAAAACTCCTGACAGCACGGTAAGACCCAGGGCAAGCATTCCCACCGCAGGAGCGTAATTGCGCCTGCTTTTCATCCAGTCCACCGCATAATACCCCAGCACCACCAAAAGCCCCATGCCAAGAAACACCACCAGTCCAATGGGCGTTTCCAGGGCAGAAAACCACTCCTTGCAGTAATCCATAAAGCTGTAAATGGTGGGCCTCTCCGTTACGGACCCTGCATCGTAGCGCATCCGAAGCAGCATCTGGCGCAGGGTCACCAAAAGCCATGGAGAAAACACAACAGACACCACAATGCCGCTTATGAAAAAGGGCTTCAGCTTTTTCTTCTGTCCGCTGTATAGAAGAGCACCCAGAAACAGCAGATAGAATAAAAAGGTCTGAATCAGGGCAAAGGTGTGGCAGTATACCGTACAGATACTTGCCACGCAGAAAATGATCCATTTCTTTCGGATTCCCCCATTCTGCGGATCTGTCAGAAAAATATCATAGGCGGAAAGTCCCGTGAGGGTAAGGCAGAAAAGGGCAAGGGCATACATACGCACGTTTCCCGCCTGCACGGACATGATGGGCATCAAAAGGGAAAACAGCATAAACCATACCGATATCTCTTCCCCAAAAAGCTTCTTTACATAATATTTTCCCAAAAGCATATACCCCATCATAAACAAAAGGGACATAAGCTTCAGGCCATAAAAATGGGTGCCCCCGCCAAAGAGATGATAAAAGAGCTTTAACAGCACATAATAAAAGGGGGAGTGATCATCCACAGCAGTAATATAAATCAGCCTTTTCCAGGGCAGTGCAACCATGGACGCAGAGTAGGCTTCATCATACCAAAGCTGATTGGTGATGCAAAGCGCCCCCCAGAGGACAAGCGCCGCCACAGGGAGAAAGTGCCACAAAAAGCGCTGTATTTTTATTTTGTTCATCATAACCGGTTCCTTTCAATATGCTACATTATACCCCAGCAGTATTTTCGAAGCAAGTTAGTCTATCATTTTTTCTCCCAATATGGTAAAATCGGAGGACAGAGGCATTCTCACAGAAGGGGCAGATGAAATATGAAAAAACCAAAATCACCTTTTAAAATACTTCTCCGGTGTGCGGCAGCATGCGCCATTGCAGCGGCGGCAGCTTTTCTTTTTCTGTATCTGTCCACACCCGCCAAGAAACGGGAGGATTTCAAACGCATTTCCTCTCAGAATTACGACAGCGTCTTACTCTCCATGTTTCCCGCCTCTTTGTACGATCCTGAGGATTTTGCCGTCTACCGGGGCATGACCCTGCTCAAGACCGGCTATGAGATCCCGGATGCCTCCACCTTGGACGAATATCTAAGCCGTATTGCAAAATCCGGCAATTCCATAAATACCATTTACCTGGGCGTCCTGCCAGAGCAGATCACAGCCAGTGAGCTGTCCGCGATTTTGGAAAAATATCCTTCCGTGATTTTTGAGGTTATCCCGGCATACCCTTCCCTGTCGTATTTGTCCGGTCTCTCTTCGGAGGAATTTTCCTCCCTCTGCGCCTCCTATGAGGAGCTGATTTCCCCTTTTCTTGGTTCGGATAATATTCACTTTTTTTCCTTTTTTGCCCAGGAATGGTTTATCTCCAATCCTGCCAATTATCTGACGGATTTTGAGGTCACCGAGGATATTTCCCGGCTGGTCATGCTCAATGCAGACAGAGACCACCCCTACCTTCTCACTCAGAAAAATTTTTCCTCCCTTTTTGAGGATTACAGGGCTTTGGCCCAGACAGCGGCCGAGAGCACAGAAACTATGCCCGATTTGTCCCAATGGACCGTGATTTTCTTCGGCGACAGCATCATAGCCAATTACACGGATTCTACCTCTGTTCCCGGTGTGTTAAGCGGCATCTCCGGGGCTTCGGTTCACAATCTTGCCGTTGGCGGCGCAAGCGCATCCTGGGATGAGAATGAAAGCACATCCTTTCCTCATGTAGTGCAGTCCTTTTTGGACAGCGGCTCCCCTGGAGCAAAAGAGGCGGACAGGCTTTGTTTTGCAGTTAATTTCGGTCTCAACGACTACTTTATCGGACTTCCGGCGGACGACGATGCAGACCCCTATAACAGCAAAAGCTATGCCGGGGCTTTGCGCCTTGGCGTAAAGCTTTTAAAGGAAGCCTTTCCCGATGCCGATATTTTTATCATGTCCCCGAACTTTACCAGTTATTACGGCTACGGAAGCATCCCCCAGAGTGAAAATGGAGGAACCCTCAGAGATTACGTGGCTGCGGCCAAGGAAGCCGCTGCTGATATGAATGTGCATTTCTTAGATAATTATACAGAGCTTGGCATCAACAGGACGAATTCCACCAGCTATCTTCTGGACGGATGCCATTTAAACGAGGCCGGAAGGTTTTTGTTTGGCACACATCTGGCAAAAGCCATAGCCGGACTGTAAGCTTGAAATTGCTCCCCAAAACATTAATCTCCAGGAAAGGAATCTTCTCCCATGAAACAGAAGCTGAAAACCTATTATCCTTATATTTTTCTTTTACTGGCCCTTTGTCTGTTAATTATCCTGAATCTATTTTTCCAGGATCACTGGCTGGACTCGGATATGGCGGCAGAAATGATTTTTTCCAGACTTCTGGCCCAGGAAGGGCATATTTTTGCATCCCCTGACTGGTGCTATTCCACCGAATTTCGATTTTTGTATACCCATCTGATTATGGGTCCCCTCTTTCGGATTCTAAACAACTGGCATGCTATCCGCACCATTACAAACCTGGTATTTTACGGTCTTTTGCTGGTATCCTATTTCTATTTTTTAAAACCCCTGAAGGTCTCCCCCAAAGCAGCAGTTCTCACCTCCCTTCTGCTTCTCCTTCCCTTTTCGGAGACCATGATGCTTCATATGCAGATCGGCAATACCTATATGTCCCATGTGATCATTGTATTTTTCTATTTCGGGATGTTTTTAAGGCTCTGGAACAGCCACAGAAAAATGACCTGGAAAAAGGCTTTGCTCCTTTTTCTTTACCTGGCCCTCTCTGTGGTGTGCGGCATCTCGGGAATCCGCTACCTGTTGGCGATGCAGTGCCCTTTGGTGCTCACCGCCTTCCTCTTCTGCGTGCGCTCCACGCAGTTTCAGGAGCTGCGCCGCTCTCCCTCCCGAACGAAATTTTACGCTCTGCTTTCCGGAAACAGCGCCGCCAGCTTTTTTTACAGCCTTCTTGGCTTTGCAGGCAGCATTTTAGGTTACGGGGTCAATGTGCTCTACATCAGCAGGCATTACAGCTTTCAAACCTACGAGTCCACCAACTTTATTTCCATCTATGACGGTGTGCTGCTTACGCGCCTGCAGAACGCGCTGGGCGCGCTGCTCATGCTCTTTGGCTATATCCCCGACAGAAGCGTGCTGTCCCTGCGGGGGCTGATTTCCATCATTTCCTTCCTATTGATCGGACTTTTTATTTATTGCACCGTAAAATGCTTCCGGCGCACCGAAGGCTCCTCCTTCTTTGTGGTTTTGTTTCTGATTACCGCTTTCTTTGTAAACTGCTTTGCCTTTGTTTTCACCACAAGCACTCTGGTGCCCCGTTACTATATCACGGTGTTTATTTTTGTGCTGCCAGTTCTGTGTTTGTATTTTACAAAGGAAGAGCTCGTGTTTGACAAGGCTGTGACTGCACTGCTTTTAGCCGGCTGCCTTCTGTTAAGCACCGGAAAAACGGTGCTCTCAGAGATCACGGTGGACAAAAACGCGGCTAAGCGCCCTGTGGCGGAATTTCTGGCAGAAAACGGCTATCACTTCGGCTATGCCACCTACAATAACGCCAACATCATCACGGAGCTTACCAACGGCCAGGTGGAAATCGCCAACATCTGGGACCCGGAAAATCTCAATGATTTTAAATGGTCCTCCCCCATGAAATATTACGAAGCGGATTATCATGAGGGCAGCGTCTTCCTCCTGCTCACTCAGCAGGAGGCTTCTGCCTACCAAAACGCGGCCTCTGTGCAAAACGGCCAGGTAATCTATGAGGATGACAGCTATCTTGTGCTTTTGTACGATTCCGTGAAGGTTTTGAAGTCCTATGGGGCTTCTGCCTCTTAAGAGCGCTCCAGCGCCGCAATGCAAATGCAGCGCCCGCGCTCCCAGAGGAAGGACTATACAGAAAGCCGCCTCAGTGCTATACTTGTAGCAAAAGACTGCAAAGAAACGAGGAAAATGATCATGGAAAAGCTGGCAATCAACGGAGGCACCCCCGTGCGGGAAGTTCCTCTAAGCTATGGAAGACAATATATTGATGAGGCGGATATTCAGGCGGTAGCGGAAACGCTCCGCAGCGATTATCTCACCTGCGGACCCCGGACAGAGGCGCTGGAAAAAGAGCTTTGTGCAGTTACCGGAGCAAAATACTGCGTTGCAGTCTCAAACGGCACCGCCGCACTGCATATCGCCGCACTTGCAGCAGGAATTGGGCCGGGAGACGAAGTAATCACCACCCCCATCACCTTTGCCGCTTCTGCAAACTGTATTCTTTACTGCGGCGCAAGGCCTGTGTTTGCCGATATCGATCCCAGAACCTATAACATAGACCCGCAGGCCATCGAAAGGTGCATCAGTCCCCGGACAAAGGCCGTGATCGCTGTGGACTTCACCGGCCAGGCCGCCCAGCTTGACCCCATCCGGGATATCTGCCGCAGACACGGGCTCATCCTCATTGAGGACGCCGCCCATTCCATCGGCACCAAATACAAGGGACAGCCGGTGGGAAGTATTGCAGACATGACCACCTTCAGTTTTCATCCTGTAAAGACGGTTACTGCCGGAGAAGGGGGCGCTGTCACCACAAACGATGAAGCTCTTTACAAAAAGCTTGTGCTGGCCCATGCCCACGGCATCACCAGAGACCGCTCCCAAATGGCGCATCCCACAGACGATCCCTGGTACAATGAACAGGTGGGATTTGGCTATAACTACCGCATCACAGAGTTTCAGGCTGCGCTTTTGTCCAGCCAGTTAAAAAAGCTGGATGCGTTTTCCCGGCGCAGAAAGGAAATTGTAGGGGTCTATAACCAGGCCTTTTCCCAGGTTCCCCAGATTCAGGTGCAGGAGGAAATCCCGGAATCTGACACCACCAGGCATCTCTATATTCTCCGGCTGCGCAGTGAGCTCCTTCGCTGCAGCAGAAGGGAATTTTTTGACGCGCTGCACCAGGAAGGCATCTACTCCCAGGTGCATTACCTTCCCGTATACTGGCACTCCTACTACGAAAAGCTTGGATATGAAAAAGGCCTTTGTCCCCACGCAGAAAAGTATTATTCGGAGGTTATGAGCCTTCCTCTCTACTATTCTCTCACGGACAAAGACCTTCAGGATGTGATTTATGCAGTGAAAAAGATCATCCAGTTCTATCAAAAATAAGCGCCCTGCTGCATTCGGTCGTAAAAGGCCATATCCTGGTCGCTGTACAAAAGCGCATAGCCCGCCTCTTCGCAGAGCCTTGCCACCTCGCCCCCCGGAATGGCTGCAATATAGCGGCTCTTAAGGGACTGGAAGTTTTCCGTCACATACTCGGGATAACAGCAGCTGATTCCCATGCCCTCCGGCAGCGCATATAGAATCTGCCAAGTATCTCCTACTGTACCCTCTTGCGTATTGTCGTACAAAAGCCAGATAGCCACATTCTCAAAGCTTGGAGTCTCCTCCCGCTCAAGCTGCACCTGCTTTGCCAGTTCCTGTCTCCAGGTTTCTATCTGTACCTGTCTTTCTTCCGTCACATAGGGAATTTGATAGTCGTAAGGCTCCACTGCCATATAAGTATAAAAAAATGCGAAGGCGGTTCCCAAGAGGGCTGCCTTTTTATAAAACCGGGTACGCATGAGGCTGACCACAAAAATCCCCACGCCGATAAAGGTCAGCAGATGCTTGCTTCCCTCCGTCAGCTTATACATCAAAAGCAAGGCAAACTGCATTCCCACAAAGCACAGAGCCAGATGGGCTTCTATGATAAAAACAGGCTCTTTTTCTTTCTTTTCCCTTCTCTGTTTCAGGAAATCCGCCCCCGTCTGCCAAAGGAGCACCGCCATCATGAGAAGATACCCGCCAAAGGCCGTTCCTGCCGCCATTCCGCTTCGAAAGCCCTGTATGGTATATCTCAAAAAATCCGTTCCCATCCAATACAGCTTGCTGAAAAAGTAACGCAGTCCCCCGAAAAATCCCCGTTCAAAAAATGCAGTGATCCAGTCCGTAAAAAACAGCGGCGTAAAGTATTCCGCCCCCAGATAATGCTTGATCAGGGCATAGCTTCCTCCCACTGCAGCCAGCACAAAAAGAGAGCCAAAAAGCCCCTTTAGGCCGGACCTTCTCACCCACAGATACACAGGGAGCAGCATAAACAGCAGCATATAAGGCCGCATCAGGGTAAGCACCCCGGACAGCACAAACAAAAGCACCAGCTTATAAATTCTTTCCCTGTTTAAGTAATTCAGGGCCAGCCCGTAAAAGATAATCAGCAGGCTCATACAGATGATTTCCGGCATGCCCGAGAGCATATACCGTACAAAATGGGTATACAGACAGAACAACAGGGTAAGCACCCCCAGCTGCTTCCAGGAGGGCTTTACCAGACAGACAAATAAAACCATTGCCGCTGTCATCAAAACCACATTACAGAGAATGGGGGACATGAGATTCCAGCCAAAAAGCAGCCCCCATAAAATCCAGGGAAACACCAGCACCGGGCTCCACGCCGCAAAGGAAAGCCTTAAGGCATGGCTTTCGTTGAAGCCGAAATACCCCTGGGGATATCCAAAATGCACAATGCCCTCCACCTGCTTGAAGTAAAAAAGCTCGTCGTTCCACTCAGAATTGGGCAAATACACGTCCCAGATGGCTTTCCCCTGTGCGGCGCAGGTGACAACACAGCACAGAAGGGGTAAAAGCCCCATAAGTACTGCCTTTACAAGCAGCTTGTACCGATTTTCCTTCTTCCACCAGCCTACAAATCTTTCCATACAAATGCCGTGTTCCTTTCTATTCCTCTATGCCTATTTTCTCCCGGATAACGTACTGAGGCGAATTGTTCAGGCTGATGTAAATGCGCCCAATGTATTCCCCGATCAATCCCAGCATTACCATGATCATGCCTCCGAAAAACACAATGACAGACATTAAGGAGCTGAAGCCCATGGGGACAGCCGGGTTGATCAGGCGCTTTAAGATGGTATATATGCCGTACAAAAATCCGATGCCCGCAAAGGTGCCTCCCACAGCGGTGGCCATGCGAAGGGGCTTTACGGAAAATGCGGTAAAGCCATTAAACCACAGTCCCAGCAGCTTCTTTAAATTATAGCCGGAGACTCCCTCCTCCCGCTCTCTGTGATGCACCATCACATTTGTAATGTTTTGGGTAGCCCGAAGCACAAGACCGATCACATAGGGATAGGAATTTTCATACCGGATCATATCCTCCACTACAAACCGCTTCACCCCAAAATAACTGGAAAGATACAAGTCCGCAGGCTTTCCCAGCATAATTCTGGTCATCCACTCGTTTACCCTGCTTCCCAGGTTGCGGAAGGCGGAGTGCTGCTTGTGATCATATTTGGCATAGACGGCATCATAGCCCTCCTCCAGCTTCTCCAAAAGCTTGTCCGCCTCCTGTGCAGGAGTCTGTCCGTCATCGTCAAGGCAGATCACATAGTCCCCGTCCGAAAACCGAAGGCCGGCCATCAGCGCCGCATGCTGCCCGAAGTTGCGGGCAAAGCTGATCCCCTTTACATTCTCCCTGTCTTTGCAAAGCTCTCGTATCACCTCCAAGGTATTGTCCGGGGAGCAGTCGTTGACCAGAAAAATGTCATAGGTGTACTTGGAAAGCGTCTCCATCCTCCGGTCGATCTCCTCCACCACATGAGGCAGCGTATGGGCAGATCGATAGCAGGGAATTACAAAACTTACTTTTTTCATTTCATCCGTCCTTCTGTTACGTTCTTTTTTCATTCTTTTTCGTTCATTCTTCCTCAGCGGGATTTAATGCCGCCATCCATACGATATCCCGGTATTTTCCATCTATGCGCACATCATCCCTAAGACTGCCCTCCCGGACAAATCCAGCCTTTTCATAGCTGCGCAGGGCCTGGAGATTATCAGCCAGCGCCCGCAGATAAATCCGGTGCAGCTTAAGCTCCTCAAAGCAGCAGGCAAGCATCAGCTTTGCTGCTGCCGTGCCTACCCCCCGGCCCCTGGCATCTGCCTCTCCGATAAAAATCCCGTATTCCGCCTTGTTATGCTTTCTGTCAATGTCCCGGATATACACGGAGCCCAGGGGCTTTCCTCCTTTTGTGTCACAGATCACAAACTGCAGTGCCTTCCCAGTGTCAATCATGGTGCGAATCCAGTTTTCATGTCCCGCTCTGGTAAAGGGCTCCTGATAGATAAAATTCTTTCGCACTTGGTCGCTGTTTCGCCAGGCTATGATCAAATCCGTATCCTGGGGCGTCATCAGCCGCAAAAAGATTCCCGCTTTGTCGTCTCTGTATTCTTTCTCTAAGTTCTGCATACTTCTCCCTATTTCCGCGCTGTACTGCGCCTTTCTACCCCTGATAGCTGTTGCACAGCTCTATCACCCGGCAGATCTCCTCCTCCCGCATTTCCGGGAACAAGGGCAGCGTCACACAATGCTCTGCCAGATATTCCGCGTTGGGGCAGTCTCCCTTTTGATATCCCAGATATCCATACGCCTTCTGCAGATGACAAGGCACCGGATAATGAAGGTTGCACTCCACACCCGCCTGTGCCATATATGCTACAAAATCATCCCTGTGAGGCACCGTCACCACAAACAGGTGAAACACAGGCTCCGTATTGGAAGGATGGCTCTGCATGGTAAACAGAGGATTGGTTATCTCCTGCAGATAGCGCCTGCCAATCTCCTGCCTTTTTTTCGTCCAGCCAGGCAGATATTTCAGACTGACGGAAAGCACCGCCC
Organism: Candidatus Acetatifactor stercoripullorum; assembly: GCF_944382095.1. Lineage (NCBI taxonomy): Bacteria > Bacillati > Bacillota > Clostridia > Lachnospirales > Lachnospiraceae > Acetatifactor > Candidatus Acetatifactor stercoripullorum. The sequence continues at coordinate 6,627 of NZ_CALWMU010000004.1, read as the reverse complement.
CCTGGATTCCCTCCAGCCGGTAATTGTATCCCACTTCGTCATGATAGTAACGCACGTCACAGCCCTGATTCTTTAAGCGGGTGATGTGCCTGTAGTACGCTTCCTTATCGCAGGTGACGCTTCCCCCTTCTCCAAAGGCATACAGATTCTTGCCGGGATAAAAGCTGAAGCACCCCATTTCTCCCAATGTACCCACATTTCTCCCCTCAAATCTGGCTCCGTGGGCCTGGGCGCAGTCCTCCACCACAAATAGTCCGTGCCGGTCCGCAATCTCCTTTACGGCTCCATAGTCAAAGGGCTGCCCGTACAGATGCACCCCTATGATGCCTTTTGTTCTGGAAGTGATTTTTTTCTCTATCTCCCCTGGGTCAATCTCCCAGGTATCCGCCCTGCAATCCACAAACACAGGCTCCGCACCTGTGTAGGTCACTCCCCAGGCTGTGGCAATATATGTGTTTGCCGGCACGATCACCTGGTCTCCTTTTCCCACCCCAAGGGCCAGCATGGCACAGTGCAGCGCCGAGGTGCCGTTGTTTACGCCGCAGGCATACCTTGTGCCCACATAAGCCGCAAACGCTTCGTCAAAGGCATCCGCATATTTTCCTCCGGAAAAGGCAGTCTGGGCGCACACCCTTTCAATGGCCTCCAGGTATTCCTCCCTGTGAGCCTCATAATCCCTGGTCAGATCAATTCTTTTGATGGGTTCGCTCATCACGTCACATCCCTTTCTCAAATATTCTTTCGAATGTTAAATTCCCAGAACAACCTGGCAATCTGCTTCAAGTAGTTAAATATGGTGCGAAACAGTTTCACCGTCGTATTATAGTCCTCTTCCCATTCCACGGGATAATCCAGAATCCTTACGCCCCGTTTCTCCGCCCGCAGCAAGAACTCGATCATGTAAAACCAGCCATTGTCCCGGCTGCAGCCCTTGATCAGGGAAACCGCCGTCTTTTTTCGCACGAAGGTAAAGCCGCAGATGGCGTCGGTACTCTTCATCCCCAGAAATACCTTAAGCAGGATTAATAGACCCTGGGAAGTGATCTTCCGATACCACTTTCTTCCTCTTGTATCTGACGCCTTTGCAAATCGGCTGCCGTTGATATATGCAATCTCCGGCCTTTCCTTAAAAATCTCTATGGCCTCTCCAAGATGCTTGATATTGGTGGAAAGATCGATATCCATATATCCCACAATGTCTCCGTGGCTTAGCTTCACTCCTCTTCGGAAGGCTGCCCCCACTCCCCTGACCGGGATTCTCTCATACTTCACCCGGCTGTAGCGTCTGCACAGCTTATCCGCAATCTGCGGAGTCTCATCCTCGGAGCCATTGTCCACAATCAGGATTTCATAATCGGAAAACCCGATCCTGTCCAAATATTCCACTGTACGGGTGATCCCCTTCTCAAGCCGCAGCCTCTCATTCAATACCGGAAAAATAATGGTAAGCATCATTTTGTCAGTTTTTCCACTCCTTCTATCACATAGCGCTGACGCTTAAAGCTCATATTTAAAATCACCGAAAGATACTTAAAGATCAAAGTTAACAGCACAGAAAGCATAAAAAATCCAAAGCACATGAAGAACATAATAGACAGCCAGCCCTCCACCGGACGCACCGAGCTGAAAACGGACCAGGCCAGATACCCAAACATGATAAGCAAAGCTCCAAACAAAAGAATCGTCACCGCAAGGGACAGCTTTTCCAGAACATCCGTAAAAATCACCAGCGTATCCGCCGCAAGTGTGCTTCTCGCCCCCCGTTCCTCCCTGTTTGCGGCCTTCCTTGCCATATACTTATTATCATACACAATGGTATCCGTTTTTAAACCGCAGTTCATATACAGGGCTTTTCGGTAGGGCACATAAATATTCATCTGGTTTACCCGGTTTACCGCCCTTCTGGAAATAATACGGAATCTTTCTCTTCTTATTTTCCCTTTATAATGACTTCCCCAGTTGTATAGGGCATAGAACAGTCTGGAGGTTATGGGCACTCCATATCTGGGCGCGGCGGCCACCACGTCAAAGCCCTCCAGAGATCTGCGGTAAATCTCCATAATCAGCCCCGGTTCAAAATCCAGCTGGCAGCTGTCAAACTCAAAAATAAAGTCCCCGACCGCCAGATCACAGCCTGCATTCATGGCGTTTTCCACCCCTTGAAAATGGCTGAGATTCACCAGACTCACCACCAGGCTCTGCTTCCTCTCCTGCAGAAATTCTCTTACCTTTTCCACCGTGGCATCCATGCAGCCGTCATTTACACAAATGATCTCGAATTTTTCAAAGTTTTCCTCCATGACGCCACAGATTTCATTCAAAAAACCCTTTACTCGGTTTTCCACATTGTGCAGATAAATCACACAAGACACAAAGTTCTTTTCCCTGTTTTGCATCAGCTTTTCCTTTCATCCGGCCCCAGGGCCTGTATTTTATTCCAAAAATGGGTCCAGATCATACACCGTATTGATCTTGCCCGACAAAACGCTTACAAAGTCCGGATTTCTGGAGGCGTACCGGATCACCGTGGGCCTGGAATCGTCAATCTCCGACGCCTTTAAGATAGGCTTCATGGAAAACAGAGACTTTTCATAGGTGAACGCATACTCGTCCCTGATGTATTTGCGGGCCAGGGCGGACATATATTCCCATGCGCTGTCCGGCCTGTTTGGGCAGTCATTACAGTTGCCCAGAAAGAAGCCCTCGCAGCCGCCTCCTTTTTTGCAGGAAAAATCCGGCGTTTCCCCATAGCTTGTCATGTGCGGTGTAAAGGTAACAGAGGTCAAAGAGTGAAGTCCTGTCTTTCCAAAGGGCATAATGGAGAAAAAAGGCCCATCCATCACCGTCAGCCCCAGGTTTTGCAAAGGTTCTTGCGTTTTGCAGAGTATGATCTCACACAGTTCATACTTAAGGCCAAAGGGCTCTGCATCCACCCCCTCCACCTTTTGGAGCACCTGATTTACAGAGGCATAGGAGGCATTCAGTACAAAGGGAGCACTGTAGCATTCCTTTTTTCCATCCCGCAAGGCATAAATGGTAAAACGGTCCGCTTCTTTGACAATTCTCTGTATCTCCGTATTATAATAAATCCGCACACCCGGATATTTGGAAAGCTCCTCCAGGAAAAAATCCCGCAGAATATGGGCGTCATAGGTGTACTCCTTGGTGAGAAAAGCGCCGTCACAGGTTCCCTCTCGAAAGAAACGTTCCACTGGAAGAGGCATACAGGGAATATCCGCATCCTTGCAGAATTTGCCAAATTCCCTGGCATCCGTCCAGGAAAAATGGGCCGAGGTGGCATAAACCTGTTCAAAATCAAAACGGATGCAGAAAGCATACTCTTCCACAAATCTCTTAAAATAGCCCGCTGATTTTAAGGCGGTGGATAGAGATCTGGGATAATGGTAACCCATATGCACCCTTGCCTGATTGATATAGGTAGCCCGTCTAAAGGGCCCACTGTCAATTTCCAGCACCTCCACACTCTGCCCTCTTTTGGCGCAGTATAAGGCCGCATACAGCCCGTAGAGCCCTGCACCGATAATTAATTTGTCCGTCATATTCCCGTTCCCTCATCCATATTCTTTTTCCCGCACAGAAGCGCCGCAAAGGGCAGCGCCGCCATCACAGGATATAGATAGCGAAGCTGTACCGCAGGCCCTAAAAAAAGCGTGATGTAATACCCGGCAAACAATGCCAGGGGAATACACATTCCAAAACGCCTGTGGACCAGAAGGTATGCCCAAAGAAAAAGCAGCAGCCACAGCCAGGTGCCCGGTACAAACAAATATTTGATCAGAGGCAGCTGCAGATATCCGTTATCATCTGCCCAGCTTTCCAGCCTCTCATGAAGCCACTCCCATTTGGAGTCCTTGTAAATGCCCCGTCCGGCAAGCTCCTCCTCCACCCATCTGGTCTGTACATAACCAAGACCTTTCTCTCCGGAGCCCTGGTTGATGTCTGCGTGGCTTTCGTCAAAGGGAGAAAGATAGCCTGCGTTCAAAGCAAGCGCCGCATTGACAAAATCTCCGGGATACTGCACAAACAGCCGAAAATAGGTCTGGGCAAATTCCAAGGTACGGTAGCGCACCACGTAAGTGTTGGTATGGCTTTTCACAGGGTCCGAGATGGATGGGTTGTATGACAGATAGCCCTGATCCAAAAGAAAGTCGTTGATTAACGCCTTATCCCCTTCTCCCATGGTATTGTCGTCCTCTGAAAGAGCTCCAGCTCCCCCGTGATAGAGCATACACCGGGCAAGCTGCTGAATGGGCATACTCAGCATCTCCCGCTTATCCCCCTGCTGTGCCTTTGTAGCCCAAAAAAGGGCGCTGAGAATCAGATTTCCCAAGAGAAACGCCGTTCCCAGACACAAAAGCAGCCGCCCCCAGAGCTTTCTTCTTTCCTTTCCAAACAAAAAAACAAGCGCTAAAACCGCCAGCAGTACCAGCATAGCATATTTCCCGTTGTTTCGAAATAAAATCATGCCGATTGTGCCAAAAAAAAGCAAAAAATCTAATTTCCCGGGCAATTGCCCGTGCAATTGCCCGTGCGAAAGCCCGTTTTCTCCCCGGCGCAGAATCAGGCACAGCGCCAAAACCTGCAGCACAAAAAAAGCGGAAAATACCGTATCCTTTGTGATGCTGACACTCATATACATATGGAAGGGGAAAAAGACCCCGTACAAAAGGAGCAATATCCTAAGCCAAAGACGCACCCCGCACCGGGTAAGGGCAGCCATCCCAAAAGCAAAGGCAAAGGCCAAAAATAAAAGCTGTAAAAGGGAAAGCGCTGCGATGCCCGCATTTACCTCTCCAAACACTGCCTCCCCCAGGCGCATGGCTCCTTCAATCAAAAGCGTGTGGGCGATAGGATGGTGGTCGTTGTAGCTTCCCGAAACGATCTGCCCTGTCTGAATGGGCATATCGTAGGCGCAGATACCCGGATAATATGCCAGATACCCCGGCAGCCAGAAAAGCACCATAAGCACAAAGGATACCCCAAACACCTTTCCCGGGCTGCTGTGCCAGGCCTCTCCCCACTCCTCTCTGGCTTTTCCGGGACGAAACGCACTTTTGTATACCAAAAAGCAGATGCCCCCGCCAAAGACCGCGCCCCCCACAAGGCTTACCGCAGCAAGGCCCAAAAAGTAAGAACCCGTCCAAAGAATGTTTCCCTGCTCTGTCAGCCTGTGAATGGCGCCGCATAAAAAGAAAAACCAAAAGCCGATGCTGATAAAAATAAAATAAGCAGCCGGTCTGGAAAGCATTTTTTTTCTATCCATGAAAGTCCCTCCGCTCACTCAGGCGTTTTCCTGTTCTCGTGAATCCTGTTGAGCCTGTACTCGAAATCCTTTTTATCCTTTGCAGCCATAACCTCCAGTATCATTCCCGAAAAAAAGGACTGGATTCCGGCCAGCACCATAAAGCCGCATACAATCAGCGTGGGAAATCTGGGCACCAGTCCTGTGTCCAAGTATACGCCGATAATAGGCAGCATAAAAATGAGGGCAATCAGTATAAGAATCAGACCAAGCCCGCCGAAAAACCGAAGAGGCTTATAATTTTTATACAGCTGAAGCATCTTGCGAAGAACCTTAAGCCCATCGCTGTAGGTATTGAGCTTGGACACACTGCCCTCAGGCCGGTCTCTGTACTCCACCACCACATTGTCAACCTGCATATTGTAATTCACCGCATGTATGGTCATCTCCGTCTCGATCTCAAAGCCCTTGGAGAAAACGGGGAAGGTTTTTACAAATTCATAGCTCAGTGCCCGGTAGCCTGTCATAATATCCTTGATGTCCGAGCCGAACAGGCCGTTGATTCCCATGCGCATGAGACTGTTTCCAAAATTGTGGAAGGGTCTTTTGTTCTCCGTGAAATAAGTAGAGGAGAGCCTGTCCCCCACCACCATGTCCGCGTTGCGGCAAAGCACCTTGTCCACCATCTCCCTGGCACAATCCAGAGGATAAGTATCGTCTCCGTCAATCATCAGATAGCACTGGGCGTCAATCTCCCGAAACATCCTGCGAAGCACATTGCCCTTCCCCTGCTTGTATTCCCGGCGCACGATGGCACCGGCCTGAGCGGCCAGTTTAGCCGTATCGTCTGTGGAGTTGTTGTCATACACATAAATCCGGGCCTCCGGCAGTGCTTCCTTTACATCCCCTATCACCTTAGATACCGTCTGCTCCTCGTTATAACAAGGGATCAATACCGCTACTTTATCCATGTGGAGTATATCCTTTCTTTTCCATCCGTTACCCATTTTTAAGAAAAAAGCAAAGGATAATATTGAATTATCCTTAGCATCATGCTATAATTTAATCAGAAAAGGAACAACCGCCCACGAGGGGGTTGACCAAGTTAGCAAGCCAGCAAATGCCACCCTGAACCGACCAAAGTACAAGGGTGGTTTTGCTATGTATAGCTACTTACAAAACGAAAAAACGAAAGTAAGCAATGCCAAAAGGAAAAGACCAAATGTCATTAAATCCTTAAAATCAAAACGATTTTTCATAGGCATCACCCCCATTCTTTTAGAATGAGGCCAACACACCCTGTAACACGATTGTTCCATGAAAAGATTCTATCACATTCTTTTAGTCCTGACAACTAATATACC